>JADFJZ010000033.1 GCA_022565195.1 Planctomycetota bacterium
TTTCCACGGTGTGGCAGGTCTCCTCGACTTCCTGCTCCCGTTGCTCGACGATGCGGACGCGTTCGGCGAGTTCTTCATCGGTCCGGGCCACTTCGCGACGCTGCGTGTCCATGCGCTCATATTCGTCTTTTGCTTCTTGAAACATGGACGCGGCTGTTCGTTCGTGGTCGTCGATCGTCTGCAGCCGCTCATCGACTTCCTTCTTGATGCCCAGTATTTCCGATTCACGCTGCCGAACGCGGGCCTCGTGCTCGGCGACGGCGGCCTCCTGTCGATCGAGTTCCGCGAGCAGATCTTCGAGCTGTTCGGATTGTTCCCGAAACCGCTGGGAGCGCTGCACCATCTCTTGAGTGCGCGTCGAGACCTGGGCGGCGTCTTCGCAAGCGCGAGCGATCTCCTCGTGCTTGGCGGCGAGGTCCCGCTCCTGATCCGTCACAGCCTGCTCGCGCCGGGCCAGTTCGGCCTTTTGTTCGTCGAGTTGCTGAACTTGCCCGTCCAGCTCCTCCAGCCGCGACTCCAGCCAGTCGTTCTTTTCCCGCAGGGCGGCCTCACGCTCTTCGACCTCGGCGAGTGTCGCGGCGAGTTCGGCTTCGCGTTCCTCCAGGCGTTGCGCCGCCTCCCGATCCAGCGAGGAATCGGCCAAACGGTCCGCCGGTCCGCCAAGCCGCCCGGCAGTAAAGGCCGAGTCGCTCATGCGATCGAGGATCGCGTCATCGGCGGCAAGAATGCCGCTGTCGCCCGGATCGAGGTCCAGGCCGGTACCGCTGCCGCTCAGATCGGCTGCTTCGCTCACCAAATCGAATTCGTCCGCGCTGCCCGCCGTTTCAATCGCTCGATCCGGCGGAGACGTACGAACGGACGGCGCCAGCCGGACCGTGTACTCGTTCCTGCCGAACCGCAGGACATGACCTTCAAACACGTAGGCGAGGCTCATGCGTTTGCTGTTCACGTAGGTTCCGGTCGCGCTGGCGAGATCGCAGACCACCGCCACGCCGTCCAGCAGGAACAAGAGTGCGTGTGCCCGCGAGACGTGGTTGCCCTGCACGACCAGATCATTGCCGGCAAGCCTTCCCACGGAAGATACAGGCCGCGCGAGTTCCACGGTCTCGTTCGTTTCTACATTGTCCAGGAACATCCACGAGTTCATTGACGTCAGGTCGGCGAGCCCGTCCGATGCACCCGGCTGCGCGGGTTCGGGGAACTCGATCGAGACCTTGAACCTGAAGCTGCGGATGCGGATCTCATCGCCGTCGTGCAGTTCCTCGAGTTCGACGACTTGTTCGTTGAAGTAAGTTCCCTTGCGGCTGCCCAGATCGCGCAGGAAAACCTGTGTGCCCGTAATGACAATCGCGCAATGGCTGCTGGAGACCTGCGGGTGCCGCAGTCGTACTTTGCAGCCTTCGCGCGAACCGATCAGCGTGACCGGCTGCCTGATGTTGAGCGTGCGCTGCTGCGAAGGGTCGGCGCGCAGAGAGGTCAACTGCACGCGCGGAGCGCTGAGCGCAAGCGTTGGAAGCTGGAGTGCGCTTTGTGTCGGGTCGGGTCCCATCTTTCCCTCTGGATCCTTACACAATACACCCACCGTGCGGGACCAAGCCGTGTCTTGACTCGCGGTTTCTGTTCAGTGCGGCTACAACGATGCCCACGAAACGCATAGCGAAACATCGAGCCGAGGGCTGATATACCAGTTTAGGCGCATCCGGGCTCGATTTCTATGGCTACGAGGCCCCTCCGCACGTCACATAAGATATTGCTATTTCAACGGTTATGCTCGCTTATGTCCGGTCCGACGGTAGGGCTGGGAGCGGTCGGCGACACGACCCGCCTGGATTGTTGCGATTGCAGCGCTCCGAGTTGACCGGCTGGGCCTGCCGCCTAGACTGACAGGGCTCATGGGATCGATCCGTCCACCCAAACCAGTCAAGCTTCTCGTAGGACTGCTCAGCGGCGACCGCGACCTCATCAGTCGGGCCTGCCAGTTGTTGTCCAAGCAGTTTGGCGAGATTGACCTCAGGAGCGAATACTGGCCTTTCGAGCAAACCGAGTATTATTCGGACGAACTGGGCGAGCATATCGAGCGGCAGTTCGTGGCCTTCTCGCAGTTGATCCACCCCGACGCCATTGCGGAAATCAAGCGGCAAACCAACGACATCGAGACCCGCATCTGCGAGGACCTGGCCCTACGCACCGATCGCAGGCTGGTGAACCTCGATCCCGGGTACGTAGCGCTGAGCAAGCTCGTTTTGGCGACAACAAAGGACTACGCCCATCGTATATACCTGCGGCGGGGGATTTACGCGGAGGCCACGCTGCGCTTCCACGACGGCGGCTGGCACGCGTGGCCCTGGACGTATCCGGACTACGCCTCGAAAGCATACCAAGAGTTTTTCATGACCGTGCGTGAGCAACTGAAGAAGCAGTACAGCGACGTTGATACTGACCGGCGAGGGACCGACAGCAGTGGATGATCTTTTGATTTGGGCAGTGGGCATCAGCCTCGGGGGCGGTTTTGTCCTGTCGGCGGTCGGAACGGCGATCGTTCGGCGCATCGCCCTGCGCCGCCAATTCGTCGATCATCCCGGCGGACACAAGAGCCACACGGACCCCGTGGCCTTGGGCGGCGGGATTTCCATCACGCTGGCGCTGATCTCGCCGATCGTGCTCGGCTTCATCTTCCTGCGGGTTGTCTGCGACGGCGGGGAGGCGCCCGCCTGGATTCCCGAGGCGCTGCGCGTTCACTTGCCCGGTCTGCTGAGCCAGGCAACGCCCGCTCTCGGCATCGCGGCGGGTGCGATTGTGCTCCACGTGCTTGGCCTCATCGACGACGCCAAACATCTCGGCCCGTGGGTCAAGCTGATCGTGCAGTTTGCCGTAGCCGGACTCTTGGTCGTTGGATTCGATGTCAGGATGCTCACCGTGCTCGGCCTGGTGCCCTCCAGCGTCGTGACGATCCTGTGGATCGTGCTCATCACCAACGCATTCAATTTTCTCGACAACATGGACGGCCTTAGCGCGGGCGTCGCCGCCATTACCGCTGCCATCTTTGCGCTGGCTGCGATTCGCGTCGAGCAGGTCTTCGTGCCCACGCTCGCGTTTCTGGTCGTCGGCGTCATGTTGGGCTACTTGTGGCACAACTTTCCGCCCGCCAAGATCTTCATGGGCGACGCCGGCAGTTTGGTCATCGGCTACTTCATGGCTGTTTTGACGGTTCTGACCACTTACTGGGAAACCGGCAACCAGCAGGAATTGTCGCCGCGCATTATGATCCCGCTCATCGTGCTGGCCGTGCCGCTGTACGATACGGCTTCGGTCGTGCTGATTCGACTGCGGCAGGGCATCAGCCCGTTCCGCGGCGATCAGCGGCACTTCTCGCACCGGCTGGTGCAGCGCGGCATGAGCACGCAGAACGCCGTGCTGACCATCTACCTGGCCACGGCGGCGACCAGCTTGGGCGCGATCATGCTGCCGAAATCATCCTGGGCGGCGGCGAGTTTCGTCATCTTGCAATGTGCGTGCGTCGTGCTGATGATCGCCATTCTCGAGCAAGTCAAGTCAAATGACAAAGCGTAACACGAGCAATGCACCAGCGCGATCTGCCGCGGCACCGGCACTGGATCGCTGGGCGGTCGTGTGCTTCTTTGTGCTGGTCGTGATCGTCGGATTGCGGCCGCTGATTCAAGAGACGCACGATACGGAGCGCATGCCTTTCGCGAGCGTGCTGGCAGAGCTGCCGGACATCAGCCCCCTGCCGACGCTGTGGATCAACTTGGTCATCATCGGCGTGTTCGGCTGGACGATGGCGTTGCGCTTTCAGGGCCGGCTGCCCAAGCCACGCCGCACGGGATTGATGCTCGGTTTCGTGATCGTCGCGATCGCCGCGGGCGCCTCGTGCTTCATCGCCAGCAACAAGCGACTGGCCATCAACACGACTCTGGACTGGATCACGCTGCCCCTGTTGGCCATCGCGCTCGCCCACTTGCTGCAACACGCTTGGCAAATGCGGCTGGTGTTGTGCGTGATTGTTGCCTCGGGAGTGGCATCCGCCGTCGAGTCCTTCGATCAAGCGTTAAACACGCTTCCGCAGACCGTCCAAATGTACGAACAAAACAAAGAGGAATACTGGCAGCAACAGGGTGTCGCGCCCGATTCGTACCAAATCGAACTTTTCGAGAAGCGCGTGTACGAGCAGGCCGCCAACGGTTTCTTCGCGATGGCCAACATCGCCGGCAGCTATTTCGTGCTCACGATTTTCGCAGCGCTGGCGCTGGCGTGCGGGAATTGGGCATCGGGTACGGCTTCGATGCCTCATTCCGTTCGTGAATCCGCGCGGGCTGAAGCCCGCGGCTCATTGATCATCAAGTGGAGGAATTATCATGGAACGGAGCGTTATCGTCGCCGCCAAGCGGAGTCCGATCGGCAAATACCTGGGCGGATTCTCGCGTTTGGCTGCGCCGGAACTCGGTGCCCGAGTGGCCAAAGAGGTTCTCGGTGAGGTCAATGCGCTCGATGCAGGCGTGGATGAAGCGTTCGTCGGCTGCGTTTTGCAGGCGGGCCTGGGCCAGAACCCCGCCCGGCAGGTCGCACTGCAAGCCGGCATCGGCGATCACGTCACCGCCGTCACGCTCAACAAAGTCTGCGGCAGCGGGCTTGAAGCCGTCATGCAGGCCGACCGGGCCATCCGCTGCGGCGATATCAACGTGGCCCTCGCCGGCGGGATCGAGTCCATGTCACTGGCGCCGTACTACGTGCCCGGCGCCCGCGCGGGCATCAAGTTCGGCGACGGCAAGCTCATCGACGGCATGCAGTACGACGGACTGACCTGCGCGTTTGAACGGTGGGCCATGGGCTGCGCCGCCGAGCACACCGCCAAAACAAACGGCGTGACCCGCGCGATGCAGGACGAATTCGCCGTCAACAGTCACAAGAAAGCATCAGCCGCCCAAAAGGCCGGCCTGTTCGACAAGGAAATCGTCGGCATTGACGCCGGCAAGAAGCTCGGCGTGATCACCGCCGATGAGACCATTCGACACGACGCATCGGTCGAAGGCGTCGGCAAACTGCCGCCGGTGTTCGAGAAAGACGGCACGGTAACGGCAGCCAACTCATCCGCGCTGTCCGACGGCGCGGCGATGGTGCTGGTCGCGTCGGAGTCAGCCGCCAAGAAGCACGGCTGGCCGACGCGGGCACGCATCCTGTCCATCGCCACCGCCGGCCTGGCGCCGAAGGAACTGTTCATGGCCCCGGTCCACGCCGTCCGACAGGCCGTCGAAAAGGCGGGCCTGACGCTGGCGGACATCGATTTGTTTGAACTCAACGAAGCCTTCGCCGCTCAATCGATCGCCAACATAAGCGCCCTCGAAATCCCCGACGACAAAACCAACGTCCACGGCGGCGCCATCGCCCTGGGCCACCCCATCGGCGCCAGCGGCACCCGCGTGCTGGTGACTTTGCTGCACGCAATGGAACAACAGCAGGTCAAGTACGGTATTGCGAGTTTGTGTCTGGGAGGTGGAAACGCAGTCGCAATGTGCATTGAACGCTCGTAAGAATATACTCCTCACGCGTCAAGCGAGAAGGATCCCCGAAGTGACTTGTCGATTAGCAGACGCTCAAGAAACGGGCAACTCACGATGGTCATCGCGCACCACTTGATTTTGACTGGTTACGGTCACTGGTTGCCCAACGATCCGCGCGGCAGTACTTCTCGCGAAGTCGTTGCAGGGAAGTTACGGGGTTTGGGAGAGTTACACGTGGGCCGCAAGTTCCCGCAACCTCCGAGACAAACATTGAAGTCGTTCCACAGGAATGCTCAACGCCAATTGGAGCACTCTGTCCTGTGGTTTGATGCTGCTAAACGACAAGTCATTGCCGACGCATTCACGCAAACGATGCAGGATCATCGCTACACTTGTTTCGCGTGTGCGATCCTGTCGAATCATGCTCACTTGATTATCCGCAAACACCGCGATCGCGCTGAAACGATGATCGATCACTTGCGAACAGAGTCCTCAGCGTGGCTTTGCCGTTTAGCAGACGTCCCGGATAATCATCCCGTCTGGAATACGGGACACTACAAGAAATTCCTATTCACACCCGAAGATATCACAAGGACCGTTGCGTACCTTCGCAGCAACCCCGCGAGAGAACGGATACCCGAACAAAATTTTCCATTTGTCAAACTGTACGGTGGTGAGTGGTATCGACAGAAGAAAGACGCTGCGTCTCAAACGAAGCAATCGTTTCAGGAGGAAAATCAATGATGAGCGATCCGAACCAGATTAACACAGTGGCCGTTGTGGGTGCAGGAGCAATGGGCGCTGGAATTATCCAGGTCTTCGCACAGAATGGTTTCAAGGTCCTCGCTTACGATGCGTTTGAGGGTGCGGTCGAGAAAGCGGTGCAGCGCATCGAGAGAATCCTCACGAGATTGGTCGAAAAGGGCAAGATCGAGGAGTCTGCTAAACGGCAAGCCATCGGCCGCATTAAACCGTGCAGCGCGCTTGGGGAATTCGCATCGGCCGATATCGCAATTGAGGCCGCCACCGAAAAACCCGACATCAAAGAGCAAATCTTCAAGGAACTCGACTGCATTCTGCCGCCCGGCAAGATCCTGGCCAGCAACACCAGCAGCATCAGCATTAACCGCCTCGCCGCTGCCACAGGGCGACCGGAGAAATTCATCGGCATGCACTTTTTCAATCCCGTGCCGCTGATGGGCCTGGTCGAGATTGTCACCGGCGACAAGACCGACGCTGCCACGGTCAACGCAGTCACCGAACTCGCCAAAGCCGTCGGCAAGGAGCCGCTGCAATGCAAGGACTCGCCGGGGTTCATTTCCAATCGCGTGGGCATGCCCATGATCAACGAGGCGGCGTTCTGCCTGCACGACGGCATCGCCACGCGTGAAGCCATCGACGGCATCATGAAACTCGGATTCAATCACCCCATGGGCCCGCTGGCGCTGGCCGACCTCATCGGCATCGACGTCTGCTTGTTCATCATGGAAGTCCTGCACCGCGACCTCGCCAACGACAAATACCGCCCCTGCCCCTTGCTCAAAGAAATGGTCGCCGCCGGCCACCTGGGCAAGAAATCCGGCAAAGGCTTCTACGACTATTCGTAGTGGCCGACCTCCACGTCGGCCAGAGGATGTAACGCGAATGTCTGTTGAAATGATCGAAGACAAATTGCGCGAGCTGGCGCCGGTCGCTGGCCTACTGGACCCGCAGGCGGCAGAGCGCCAGGCACTGACCGCCGAAGTCATCGCGTACGCCGAACGGTTTCTGGAAGCGCTGCCTGACTTGCCGACTTATCGCGACATGCCCGATCCGGGCGCCGGGATCGAAGCGCACGGCCCCACCGAAGAGCCGGGATCAATCGCGGCACTGCTGCAGCTGATCGAGACACACGTCGATACGGCCGGTTTGAATCCTGCGTCGGGCGGGCACATGGGCTACATTCCCGGCGGCGGATTGTACCCCGGCGCGCTGGGGGACTACTTGGCAGCGGTTACCAATCGATTCAGCGGTCTGTTCTTCACGGGGCCCGGGGCCGTTCGACTGGAAAACGCCCTGATCGACTGGATCAAGGAGCTGTTGGGTTGCCCGCCGGATGCCGCGGGCACGCTGACCTCCGGCGGCTCGACGGCCAATCTCGCCGGGATCGTGGCGGCGCGCGACGCACTGTCGTCGAAGGACTTTGATCGCGCCGTGGTCTATGTGACGGATCAATCGCACGAATCGGTGTTCCGCGCGTTGCGCGTAGCCGGCATGCGCGAAGCGCCCGTGCGCTACGTCGCCGTGGACGAGCACTTGAAGATGGACCCCGCAAGCCTGGTGCGGCAAGTCGAGCAGGATCGCGCCGCCGGACTTCAGCCGTGGCTGCTGGTCGCTTCGGCGGGCACGACCAACACCGGCGTGGTTGATCCGCTGGACGCGCTGGCGGACGTCGCCGCGGAGCACAAGCTGTGGTATCACATCGACGCTGCGTACGGCGGGTTCTTCATGCTCTGCGACCACGGCCGCGAAGTCCTGCGGGGCATCGGGCGGGGCGATTCGATCGTGCTCGACCCGCACAAGGGACTGTTTCTGTCCTACGGCTGCGGGTGCATCATCGTGCGCGACGGCCGCAAGCTCTACGACGCCCATCACGGCGCGGCGGAGTACTTGAAAGACTTCGATTCGACCGCCGCCCAGCGCTCGCCGTCGGACTATTCGATCGAGCTAAGCCGGCACTTCCGAGGCCTGCGCCTGTGGCTGCCGCTCAAACTCTTCGGTTTGAAACCGTTCCGCGCCGCTTTGGAAGAGAAGCTGTGGCTGGCAAGGTGGTTTCACGAGCGCATCGAGCAAGTGGACGGCTTCGAGTGCCTCGGCTACCCGGAATTGTCGGTCGCCACTTATCGCTACATTCCACGCCACGGATCGCCGAACGACTTCAATCGCCGGCTGATCAAAGCCGTTCAGCAGGACGGTTCGATCTTCCTTTCATCCACAACGGTGGACGGCGAAGTGTATCTGCGGATGTGCGCCCTGTGCTTCCGCACGCACCTCGACTACGTCCGCCGAGCGTTCGATGTCGTGGT
>JADFJZ010000445.1 GCA_022565195.1 Planctomycetota bacterium
GTCCTTCGCCAATCTGGTGAATCCGAATCTTGATGGGGCTGATGGGCAGCGGGGTGGCATCGAGTACGCCCTGGTCGGTCGGGACTTCGGAGGGCAGGATTCCCTCCGCCGTCTTGAAGGTTGTCGCGACCAGGAAGAAAATCAGGAGGTTGAACGTGATATCGATCGCCGGCGTCAGATTGACGGTCATGACCGAGGCATTGCGCCGGCGCTTCTTTCGCGGCGTCTCAAAATGGATCGTTGAATCGTCCGGTCTTGCGCCGATTTCTGCCACGTCTGGACTCCCTTACTCTTCAACCTCGGCAGCGATGTTCATGATCTCGATGCCGGCCTTCGCAACAGCTTGCATGGCAGCGCGCACGCCGTTGTACGTGACGTTTCGATCCGCGCGAAGGAGAACCTGCACGTCCGGCCGGGCCTCTTTCACGGCGCGCAGACGCTGCTCCAGTTCAGCGGTCGTCTCAATGGAGATGGGCCCGAGCAAGTATTGAACACTTGGCTTTCCTCCCGGCGTGCTGCCCGCATTTCGACAGTTCAGCACGACACGATCCGGCAGTTCGACAGCTTTCGCCAAACTCTTGTCCGGCTCGGGCAGTTCAACCAGGATATTGTCGGCCGAAATAAACTGGCTCACCAACACGAAGAAGATGATCAAGAGGAAGACAATATCGACCATGGAAGTCATGTTCACTTGCATAGGTCGATCGGGTTTGATTTGGCTTGGATTTCTGAGTGCCACCGGCCGCTCCTGTTCAGAAGGGAAACGCCCTCGTTACGTCTGAACTTTGCCCACGGCGGCGGGTGCCGGCGGGTTGGTAACTGCCCGTCTCTGGGACGCTTCCTTGGATGCTCTCAATGTGCCGCGCCCGAGCGGCTTGAAGTACTGGATGAACTGTTCCGACTCCACGGCGCACTCCGCGAGCAGGCCGTCGATCCGATTTCGCATCAAATGGAATACGGAGAGTGCCGGGATCGCCACGAGAAGCCCCCAAAATGTGGTCACCAGGGCGATCGAAATCCCCGCTGCGAGCGCCTTGGGATCGGGAGCGCCGCCCAATTCAACGATGGCGCTGAACGTCTTGATCATGCCGTACACCGTGCCGAACAATCCGATCATCGGGGCCACGTTGCCAATGATGTTCAAATACTCGATGCGACGGAACAGGCTCGCCGCCCTGGTTTCCATCACTTCCTCCATGGCCCGTTCCATCACCGGCAGGCCGCTGTTGGCCTGACTCAGACCTGAGTGCAGCACCGCTGCCAACAGGCTTGGATCCTGAGCGGTCACTTCCAACACTTCTTTGTACTTCCGTTGCTCGATCAGTTCGCCGAGCGTTATTTTGAGCTGATCCGGCAGCAGGGCCCCTCGACGAATGTGGAGGAAATGATCGACGCATAGACCAATGGTCAGCCCCGACAGCGGCAGCAAGATGAAGTACGTGATCATGCCGCCGTCTCTGACGAAGTGGTCGAAAGCGCTCGTCTCGGTCGCCTGCTGCTGCGCGACTGTGCTCTGGGCCGTGCAGATATCCGCCAAACAAAGCAGTAGGACAGCCGATAAGACCATCGCGGAGCACTTCGGCCAGGTGTTTGAACTCTTGATCGGGAGCAACGTTTCCATGAATGATCCTACCTCGATTGCGATCTCAGCTTCTCGGCACTTTGGACTGCCGCGTCGGCGAGCCGAAAGACCTCGTCATTGGCGCCCGCCAGTTCCTTGCAGCCTTCGTAGAGTTCGATGGCCTTGGAAATGCGGCTAATCTTTTCGTGAACCTGGCCCGCCATATACATGCTCTGTGCGCACAGCGGGCTCTTGGGAAAATGAATGACCACGCGCATGAACGCCAGCCCGGCCCGAACATACTCATCGCGGCTCTGCGCCAGGCCATAAAGGCAGCGCCCTTTCAGAAAAATCAATTGCGGCAGGAAGCGCTCTCCTGCGTCGGCCAGTGCCTCGTCGATGTGTCCCAGCGCTGTCTCATACTGCTCGTGCTTGATCTCCACGCGGATCGCAATGATCTGCAGCCGATAGCGTGCGTCCTGGCCTTTGTGGCTCCGGAGGCGCGCAATCACTTCCCGAGCGATCTTCTCAGCCTGATCGCTTTCGGTCTGTTCGAGAATCGTGAGGCGCAGA
>JADFJZ010000446.1 GCA_022565195.1 Planctomycetota bacterium
ACGGAATCATGCCGTCGGCGGCGTGGCTGATGTGGACCACGTCCCACTAGCAGCCCTTGGCGGAGTGAATCGTACTGAGGATCAAGTAGTCTTCATCAAGGTGCGGCGGCCCGGCCAGGTCTGATGTTGAACTTGGGGGATCGAGCGTCAGGTCGGTGATGAACTTGCGGCGCGACTTGTACGAGGCGGCGATGTTCTGCAATTGCTCGATGTCGCGCAGGCGGATGGTGTAGTTGTCATATACGCGCTGGAAGATCGGCTCGTAGAATTCGTACAGTCGTTCCATCTGTGTCGGCAACGGTACGCTGTCGGGTTGGCCTGCGTTGGCTTCGTCCGACTCCGGCTCGGCTTGGGCGCCGCTGAGTTGTTTCAGGACAGTGCAGAGTTGCTCAAATTGCTCGCGGGCAGCGGGCGGCGCGGTGGGGGGATTGCTGGCCAGCCGCCGTAGCGGCGATTCGACGGTGCCTCCGTCTGGTGGGGCGGAGTCGGAGTCG
Organism: Planctomycetota bacterium; assembly: GCA_022565195.1. Next base: position 495 of record JADFJZ010000446.1, read on the forward strand.
GTCCGCCGGCCCACGCCGAGCGCGTCCATCAGGTGGCGGGCGATCTTCGGACCCACGCCGTCCAGCAGCAGCAACACACGGAACCAGCTCATTTCGTCGTGCGGGTTCTCCAGAATTCGCAGCAGGGCCAGCATGTCCTTGATGTGGCCGGCTTCGATGAACTTCAATCCGCCGTACTTGTGAAAGGGAATGTTCCGGCGGGAGAGTTCGACCTCCAGTTGGTCGCTGTGGTGGCCGGCGCGGAACAGCACCGCTTGTCGCATCAGCGGGATGCCCTCTTCGAGATGGCCCAGGATGTTCTCGCAGACGGCGGTGCATTGTTGCGGTTCGTCGATGCAGTGGATCAGGATCGGCTTCTGCTCGGACTTGCGCTCGGACCACAACTCTTTGGTATAGCGCTGCGTGGCGTAAGACATGACCCTGTTCGAGGCATCGAGAATCGGCTGAATCGAGCGGTAGTTTTGCTCCAAGGTGACAATATGCGTGCCGGCGAATGACTCCGGGAAGTCGAGGATGTTCTGTATTGTGGCGGCGCGGAACGAGTAGATCGACTGGGCATCATCGCCGACGACCATAATGTTCGTGCAATGTCGGCGCATGCGGAGCAGGATTTCTGCTTGAATGGAATTGGTATCCTGGTATTCGTCGACGAGAATATGATCGAAGCGGTCCGCGACCTTGTCTGCCACAGCCGACGTACACAGCGCCCGCCAAAACAGCAGGAGATCGTCGTAATCCAGGACGTTTTGCTTCCTTTTGCGCTGTATGTAGAGTTCAAAGATCTCTCGAATCGCGTCGCCGTCGTCGCGGCACCACGGAAAGTAAGTCGCCAGCGTATCGCTGAGCTTCTCGCCGGCGCTAACTGTCCGTGAGTAGATGCTGACCAGCGTGCCCTTTTTCGGGAACCGCCGGTCGCGCTTGGACAGTCCCAGTTCGTTGCGTAGGAGGTTCATCATGTCGGCGGCGTCGCTCTGATCCATGACGGTGAACTCCGGCGCGATGCCCACCGCTGTGCCGTAGATGCGGAGCAACCGATTGGCCGTCGCGTGGAACGTTCCGCCCCAGACCTGGGCGACATTATCCGCGCCGGTGAGGTGTGCGGCACGGCGGATCATCTCCGCTGCCGCCCGGCGCGTGAAAGTCAGCAGCAGGATGCGCCCGGGATCGACGCCCTGATCAATCAGCCAAGCCACTCGGCTTGCGAGTGTCTTGGTTTTGCCCGTGCCAGCGCCGGCTACCACCAGCAGAGGTCCATCACCGTGCGTGGCGGCCTTCCGCTGTGCGACGTTGAGTTGATCCAGCCAAGGAGAAGACATTGAGCAATTATCCCGAGGCGCTCGGTTCAGCCCCGCGATCTACAAACTAACACATCCCTAACGCAATTTGAAGTGGCGTTCAGCGACCTGTCAGAGCGCGAACGCCGGAATGTCCGCTGTAAAGGGGGAGGAATCAAGATCATTGCCGGAGGAGGGACTTGAACCCACACCTGGTTGCCCAGACGGGATTTTGAATCCCGCGCGTCTGCCAATTCCGCCACTCCGGCTGCGAGTGGAAAGGCCGGCAAGCGACCTTCGGCGGGATCTACTTTATCGCAATCCGCCGATGTCGCACGTGTTGAGACCGGACGACGAGGGCTGC
>JADFJZ010000447.1 GCA_022565195.1 Planctomycetota bacterium
CGATTTTTGGTATGATCGCCGGGCAGATGCGATGACTTCCATGGAACCGGATCATTCCTTGACAGATACGGTTACGCTGACCTTTGGCAGCGGCGGCGAGTCCGAGTCCCCGGAGACAGCAGAGATCCCGCGGCAGTTGGGTCATGTCACGCTCGTCGAGCAAGTCGGTACAGGCGGGATGGGGGTGGTCTGGCGTGGGCGCGACGAGTTTCTCAAGCGCGACGTAGCCGTCAAACTGTTTCGTCATCTGCGACTGGCCCGTGACCCGGAGCTGCGTCGGCAGTTTATCGACGGCGCCCGCGCTGCCGCGGTGATCAAACACGCCAACGTGGTTTCCATTTATCATGCAGACGAACTGAGTGAAGTGATCTACATCGTCATGGAATACGTGGACGGCTGCACACTTCAGGATGTCCTCGCCGAAGGGGGCGCGCTGGAGCCCCCTCTGGCGGCGCTGGTCACCGGCAAGGTGCTCGGGGCGTTGACGGCGATCCACGACGCACAGGTCATCCACCGTGATCTCAAGCCCGCCAATGTCATGTTCGATCGCAAGGGCGAATTGCTGGTGTCCGATTTCGGTCTCTCTTATCAGCGCGAGTCCCTGCAAACAGGCGATGCCCCCGTTCTCGGCACGCCGCCCTACATGGCCCCCGAGACCTTCGATGGCGAAGGATCCTTCCAGAGCGATGTGTATGCAGTCGGCATCATGTACTATGAACTGCTCACCGGGGCCAGACCGTTCCGCGCTGAGTCTGTCGTGGATTATCACACTCAACACCAAAACACGCCCATCCCGGCCGGACCGATCGATCGCCTGGGTCTCAGCGACGATCTGCGAGAAGTGATTATCCGCGCGACCAACAAGAAGAAGATCTTTCGCTATAAGAGCGCCGCGCACATGCTCAAGGCGCTCACGGACGCACACACCGGATTGCTCACCGATCATGCTCTGGATCTTCGATTGCGCGATCTCGTCCGCGGCGTGGGACGGAGCGGAACCGGCGACGGCACGACCGACCACGTGACGGAGTCGCCGGCGGCGACCTACTTCGACTTGCTGTCCCAGCGTGCCGACGCCAAGCGAAAACGCAAGGAACAAGACTCAGGCGAGCTTCAATAGGCGCTTGCAGCCGTCTTCCAGTTCGGGCATCTTCTTGGCATAGCAGAATCGCAACTGGCTTCTGCCTTGGTCGGGATGGGCGTGGAAGATGGATCCCGGCACGGTGGCGACGCCGACGCGCTCCAATATGGACTCCGCCGCGTGGGTGTCGTTCTCGAACATGTCATGGAAATTGACCATCATGTAAAATGCGCCGTCCGGCCGGTAGGGCTCCATGCCGATGTTCCGCAGCGTTTCGCACAACAAATCGCGCTTGGTGCGATAGTCACGTTCCATGTCTGAATAATAGCTGTCGGGAAGCAGGCGGATGGCCGCTTCGACGCCGAGTTGCAGGCAGGAGGGAGCGCAGATGCCGAGCAAGTCGTGCGCGACAGCCGTCTTGGCCACGATCTCCGCCGGGCCGGTCAGATAGCCGATCCGCCAGCCGGTAATGGCGTAGGTCTTCGATCCGCCGCTGATCGTCACGGTGCGCTCCTTCGCGCCGGGCAGCGCCGCCGCCGAGATGTGCGGCTTGTCGTGAATGATGTATTCGTAGACTTCGTCCGTGACGACCAGGCAGTCGTGCTTTTGGGCGAGGTCGATGATGAACTCCAATTCCTCGCGGTCAAACACCTTGCCCGTCGGGTTTGACGGCGTACACACCAGCAGCATTTTGGTCTTGTCATCAACAGCCCGTGACAGTTCATCTCGATCGAACTGCCACTGCGGCGGATGCATCTGGACGAAGCGCGTTTCGTTGCCGAGCAGCTTGATGAAATTCGTGTGGTATGAATAGTAGGGTGAGAACGTGACGACGTTGTCACCGGGGTCGAGCGTCGCCTCGCACAGGCTCGCGAACGCACCAGCCGATCCGATGGTCACCGCGATCTCCGTCTCCGGGTCGGCGGTGATGTGGTTGAACTTCTTCAGCTTTTCGGCGATGGCCTCGCGGACCGAGAGAATCCCCTGCATGTGCGTGTAAATGGACTTGTCGTCGTCGATGGCCTGCTTGGCGGGTTGTTGGAGGGCTT
>JADFJZ010000448.1 GCA_022565195.1 Planctomycetota bacterium
ATTTCCACCTCTATTCCGGTCGCCGTCATGACCGTGGCGTTCTTTCGCGCCCTGAGCGGCGTCGGGATCCGCGGAACAATTCTCGAAGCAAACCAATCACAAACCATCGGCTCGGCTTCGAGTTCAGTTGCCAGCGGAGTGATCTTCACGCTGCCGGCGTTGTTCATGTGGGGCTTCAAGCCCGAACTGCTTCAAATGACGCTGCTGGCTCTGTCGGGCGGATTCCTGGGCGTTTTGTTCATGATTCCGCTGCGTCGCTTCCTGATCGAGCGCGAGCACGGCCACCTGCCCTACCCAGAGGGCACGGCCTGTGCCGAAGTTCTGGTCGCCAGTGAGGTCGGCGGCGCCAAAGCGATAAACGTCTTTCTCGGCCTGGGCATGGGCGCGCTCGTGAAGTTCATCGTCGACTGGCTCAGAGTCATTCCGAGGTCACTGAAGCTCGACTTTCCGTTCGTCTCCCATATGCAGGTCGGCACGAAAGTGTCGGCGGCGCTGCTGGGCGTCGGCTACATCCTGGGCCCGAGGATCGCATCGATCATGGTCGGGGGCGGGTTGTTGTCGTCGCTGATCATCATTCCGATCTTCGCTTGGTGGGGCGCGGATCGAACCGAGCCGTTCTTTCCGGAGACTGAACAAATCATCGCGAATATGAGCGTCGGCGAGATTTGGAATCGCTACGTGCGTTACATCGGCGCCGGCGCCGTCGCGACCGCCGGCCTGATTACGCTGATCAAGAGCATCCCGACCATGATCGAGAGCTTCCGCATCGGTGCGCAACAGCTCAAAGCGCGCCTCGCCGGCCGATCCGAGGTCGTCAAGCGTACGGCACGCGACCTACCGCTCAGTTTCGTGGGCCTCGGCGTGACAGGCATCGCTCTTGCGCTCGCCCTCGTGCCGCAGATCTTCGGGATTTCAAATTTCGGCGTGCGGGCCTGCGCCGCCATCTGCGTGATCATATTCGCGTTCTTCTTCGTCACGGTGGCGTCGCGGATTGTGGGGCTGGTCGGCGTGACGTCCAACCCGACCAGCGGCATGACCATCGCCACGCTGATCGGCACGTCGATTGCGTTCTGGCTGCTGGGTTGGCGTGATGACACTGGGAAAGTGACCGCGCTGACCGTCGGATGCGTGGTGGCCATTGCTGCCTCCATTGCGGGTGACACTTCGCAGGATCTCAAGACGGGCTTCCTATTGGGCGCCACGCCGCGCCGGCAGCAGATCGGCGAATTGATCGGTGTCTTGACTTGCTCCGTCTTTGTGTGCATGACGCTGCTGCTGTTGGATCAGCCCGGCCGCGGGTTCGGCAGTGAGGAGCTGCCCGCTCCGCAGGCGACGCTCATGATGCTGGTCATCGAGGGCGTGCTGGAAATGAAACTGCCGTGGGCGCTGGTCGGCATCGGCGCCGCGATCGCGATCACCGCCGAGTTATTGCGCCTCCCGTCCCTGCCCTTTGCGGTCGGTGTTTATCTGCCGGTCTCGACTATGGTGCCGGTCTTCATCGGCGGCATGTTGCGGTTGCTGATCGAGCGTACGGCGGGTTCCAAGGCCACAAGAGAGAGCCGGCGCGAAAACGGCGTGTTGTTCGGCTCGGGGCTGGTCGGCGGCGAGGGTTTGATGGGCGTGGGCGTCGCCGCCGCTGCGTACTATCAAATCAAGCGCACGGGTTCGGTGGAGCGCCTGCCCTTCGAGATCGGCCATGAGTGGGCCGCCACGTGGCCTTCGGTTTTAGCGGTGGTTGTGATGGGTGCCTTGATCGGCATGATGATCATGCGGTCCAGAAAGACGGATTGACCACACCCAACCCGACCCATCGACGAAAAAACAAGGAGCCGCAAGCTTTAGCTTGCGGCTCCTTGTCTTTTTTGTATCAGTGCTACCTTCTCGAACTCCGGTGCAGCCCCCCGCGGCGGCTCTTGCTCTTGAAGGTGTGCCTGCCGTGGTGCGCTTTCGGCGCGAATCTTAGGCCGTCGTGCCGGCCCGTGCCGAAGTACCGATGGACGTTATGCCGGCGGCCATTCCGGACAAGCACTTCTCTCGCCACCGTTTCATAGTATCCTTCGTGAACCAGAACGCGCTCCTGCACCGTTTCGTAATACCCGCGCCGGCCCCGATGGCGGCCTT
>JADFJZ010000034.1 GCA_022565195.1 Planctomycetota bacterium
GGCGACAAAGTACGCTCAAACGGCCCGAGCGCGCCGATCTGTTCTCGGCGGGCAGTGTACCATGCCGCAAGCGTTGCGATCAACGATAATTTCGACATCTGTTCAGAGCGTCCTTGATCGTCACTCTGCCTCGATTCAGTCTGTGTCTCGGCTTTTGCGAACATCGGGAATTTCTACAACTCCGACCCGGGTCGTCCGGTCTGGCGTTTGGGTCCGGTGGCCTCAACTGTTCCAGGCCTTTCGATCTTGAATACGGCATCGATAGTGCCGTTTTCGCACAAACCGGCAATGACATCAATAATCTGTGCATAGTCAAGACCCAGACCGTTGACTTTGCCGAACTTGTCCGTGCCCGCCTTTGCTCCGAGCAGCGAGATGAGGTCGGTCACTTCGAGCGACGTGGTGGTCGGCGGCGATACGCGGCCACTGGCGGTCTGTCGGATGACGGTGATTTCCTGAGCCTGAGCGTCGGCGATGAGCGTGACCAGGCCCTGGTCGTGGCGATAGAACAGCGGCGTCTTGCATCGCGGCGCTCCGATGATTGCAATGCGAGGTTCGGCAGCGACCTTGCAATAGATCAAGTCACCACCGTCGTGGGCCGGGATATGGTCCATAATGAAGTTGTTGCCGATGTTCTTCGAGCTTACGAATGTGTCTTGATGCCCGACCAAGCCTTCGTAGGCCAACACGCGCGCGTTGATATCGAGGTTCGAATTCAACACTTGCCAGAGAGGATGCGTGGTGCGGAATCTGCTCGCTGCTTCGCCCAGCGTCCGTATGGCCTCTTCCTGGTAAGGGCTGTTGGGGTCCAAAGCATGTTCGCCGAGCACGGCCACGGCCAGGTCGTCGGACATCCGCAAGCCCGTGCGCGCTGCGTAAAACGTGACGTGCGGGAGGGCGTGTGTATAGAGGCTGCGGACCGCAGGCCTGATCGATTTACCAAGCCCTTCCAGAGCGAGGCCGATGCTGTCGTGCGGTGCCCGCAGGTCCGGCATCTCCGCCGCCAGATCCAAGGCCCGGCGATTCTCGAAGCCCGGTTCTCTGGAAAGGTACAAATGGCGTACGAGCGCGAGGAAATAAAGCTCCCGGTCCTGATACTCAGACGGGATCTTGAGTGAGATGTACGACGGCGATTCGGCCACGGCGATTTTCGCGCCGCCTCCGAAGCGATCATTGATCTTGTCCTGGACGTTCACGGCCATCGCATAAGATGGACTGGAGAGGACCACGCGAACGCGGCGTGCTTTGAGATTGGTGCCGCCGCCGATGATGCGGGCCGTCCGCAGATCGACCGGAGTGGCGCTGGATTCGCGCTGGGCAAAAGGATTGACAAACACCGGGCCTTCTCCGCGGGCGACGACTTTGCCCTCCTGGACCACGCCCGCGCCGCGCTGCTGGTAATAGCGCAGGTCGCAAGTGTACAGGCGGCCACCGGCCAACGAAGTCGTTTCCGTGTCGGGCAGGGCCTGGATCGTCAAGTCGAACTTTGTACCGGCCAGCGCCGCCGGCCTGATCGAGCCATGAACAAACACCACGGCTGTATCCGGAGCGTTGATCATCTTTTCGAGAGAAATGTGGTCCAGGCCCTTCCGCGCGTCGCCCAGTCCGTACTTCTTCCGGATTTCCGCCGACAGGCGTTTGCGGATCCGGGCGGGGCACCGGCGCGAGCCGTTTTCGCCCAGGCCGACGACCAGACCGTAACCGCGAACCGGCAGATCGCCTATTCCTTTGAACCAACTGTACGAGCCGATCGTGCCCTGATACGCCTTGGATTCGTTGAATCGCCGAATGGCATCCGCTTGCTCCGAGGCCGGTTCATCCACGCCGGGATCCGTGTCGCGCAGAGAGGACTGGCAGCCGGCGGACGGCGAAAGAACAAGAAGCGCGGTGCTCATGCAGGCCGTGCAAAGCTTCATGTCGGATGTCTCCTGTGGATACCTCGTTGTTTCCGGGCGGGCTGCGCCGTCGGTCCGATCATCGCCGGCCGGCACTTCGACTCAAGTCATCGGTCTGACCACATCAGGATTTCAATCATTGGATTCCGAGGGGCTGACCCATCCGCGGAATGCGTCCTCTGATACCCCTATGATAGCATAATCGAAGAAATAGAACTCGGTCAGACCAAGTTCACGACCCAGAGGCTGTTTCAATTGACGGTCGAGCAGGTTTTCCAGTTCGGCTGGCCGGTGCGCGGAAACCACCCAATAGTCGTTGTCCACACCGATCAAAGCCAGTCTTTCGTCCGTAACCTTGAGTTGCGCCAGGTGCGCCCCCGGCGGGAGGGAGAAACGCCCCAGATCCGTCCCCGTCGCCGGATCCAGCGAGTACACACGGCGATCGTTGGCCACGTACAGTTCGTCCTGGACCGGAAACAGCCTCAAATCAGACTGCCTGGAGCCGAGCGGCTCGGACCGCCACATCTGCCGACCCGTGTCGAGGCTCAGCTTGACGATGTGCCGACTGTCGGGCGATAGGAGTACGCCGTCCAATACTGCGTGGACCGAGTCCACCAGGAAGTTGTGATCAAACAGTTTCCGCCACTCGATTTTGCCGCTCAGCGGATCGACGGCGATCAAGGACTGCGACGTCATCAGGATGACGAAGCCTGCCTGGGTGGGGACGATCCGAAGGATCGGTCGCTCTTCCTGCAATGGGATCGTACGCTGAACACGACCGTCGCGGGTTGAGAGAACCACGAGGAGCTGTTCCTCATCAGAGACCGCGCGATACACCGTCAAATGATCCCCGACGTTCATTGCCTGCCTGGGGCGATGCTTGAGATCCTGCTTCCAGACCACACGCCCAAGCGGCAGTTGCACGCGGACGGTGTGGCCGTCGCTGCGGCTGCTGATCAATGTGTTCTCGTGGATGCGGTGCAACCGCCAATACGGGAAATCCTCGGGATCAGCCGACGGATCGTCGAAACCCTCCCCGGCCTCGCCGTAGCGCCAGAGAACCTTTCCAGTGTCGGGCTGCAAGCCGAGAACCTCGAAGCGCGTGGTGAGGATGATGACTTCCCGCAGGGCGGCGAGGAGTCGAGGTCTTCGCTCAAGCGGCGACGGCTCGGGCCAGATTTCTTGCCCGCTCACAGGGTCAAGGGCCTGGACCGCGCCGTTGCGGTAGACGAGCACTCGGGACCAGTCGCTCTCGCGTTGGGCAGCGAATGCGGGGTACAGCAGGCGGTCCTCCGCATTTACAGGGAGCGTAAAGCCCTCGTGCAGGTTCATGCCCATCGTCGGCAGCGAAATGTGGAGCAGGCGTTCCACGTCGCCCAGCGTGGCGCGAAATTCCCGGAACGTCATCGAACGGCCCTGCACGGTGATTCGGGTGTTCGGGAATTCACGACCGCCCTTGGTCAGCCACTCCCAGGCCGCCGTGGGCTGGTCGGCTGCGACGTAGCACAGCGCGATGTCCTTGATGACCTCAGCCGCCGAATCAATGAGCTTCGGGTAGCGCGTCAGCGCGGCATAGTAGCTGCGCATGGCGCGGCTCGGTCGGTTGTCCCGATCACGCAAGAGGGCGCCTTTCGCGAGCAACGCCTTCGGCGCCGCCAGCGAGTTGGGCAGAACATCAATGATGTGATCAAGACGTTTGAGGTCTCCATCCTTTTTGGCGAGGGTGAGCAATGAGGATGCTTTCTCATCGAGCGGCCGGTAGATCTTCCTGCCGTGTTGCCGAATGAGGTCCGCTATTTTGGCACGGCAAACTTCACCCGCCGCCGTGGGTTCTGCTTCCGTGCCGGGCCAGGGAAGCGCGCGCAAGGCGCGGTCGCTCAGGATGTGATGGTATTCTCGGATCTCATTCCCAAAGTCTTCCTGGCGGCTCCGCACGGCGGCCAGTTTCGCTTTCTGCTTCAGCAGGCTGTGGGCGTCGGGCGGGCACAGGCCCGCCTTGACAATCATGTCGACGGCCGCATCCAGGTGGGCAGGCTCTTCACGCAAATGAAGATCGGCGAATTCGAGACAGTCGCGGAACATTCGGCTTTTGAATGGCGCATCCCAGACGGCTGCGAAGCCTCCCGCGCGACGGATGGCCTCCGCGAGTGCTTCCGCGGCTCTGTGATAGTCGGCGGTTTTCACTGAGGGCGAGGGTTGAGAGAAGGCGGTGCGATAGGCGACTTCCGCCATGTTGAGCGCGGCCCAGGCATCCCTCGGATTTTCATCCATGCGCGCCTGAAGCCGGGCGAACACGTTTTCGCGCAAGCCGTAGGAAGTGATGCGGCTGTTGCCTGCCACCAGGATCGACTCCGGCAGGATCACAATGTTTCCGCCTTCCTGCGTGTGGTCCCAGGGTTTGGCTTGGGGTGCGCCCCCGTGCAGCGGATAAGTGTAAAGCCCGGATTGGCATGGAAGGTAAATGTGCGACGTGCTCAAGGCGGCTCTGCCGTAGATCGGGCTCTCGGGCAGAGGTTGGGACCAGGCCACGGCGCCGGAACGCGGATCCCAACTGAACAGATCGTCGCCCTGCGCGTAGATTCGGCCTTCAACGACGCCCAGCACGGAGCGGACGTTGTGCAACTCTGCCACTGGCGTTCTGCGCAGGATCCGGCCGTCGACTCGATCCAGGATGAGCGCTTCGGTACTGTCCAGCGGCAAGGCCAGCAATTGACGATCCGGAATTGGGAACATGGGATTGTATTGCCACGGGTGAACTTCATGAGCCCCGGTGTTTTGCCAGCGGTTGCGTTGTTCTTGGCGCGCGGTGTCGTAGACGCTGATCCAGTTGATCTGGCCGGAGTAGGCATTCACGGAGGCAATCGCGCCGAGGTTCGTCTGCACCAATACGGCCCCGTCGATCAGGGTCGGGATGGCCAGCGTCGCTCTGCGGTATCCGAATCCCCCGGTTGATCCGCTGGCCAGGTGCGTGCGCCAGCGGAGCACGCCCGCGTGATCGAATTTCCAAAGGAAAGCATCTTCAAACCCAAAGGCTTTGCGGCGCCTCGCGACCAGAAAGACGCCGCTATGGTCCACGACGACAGGGCCCTCGAATTCGACCTCCTTGGGATCTTCGCCGTGATCGCCGGGGCGGGCCGACCAGCGTTGCTTTCCCGTGGTCGCGTCAAGGCAAACCAAAAGGGACTGCGCGATCGGGGGCTGGTAGCCGTAGTACGATGTCGGGCGTTGCCCCAGAACGGCGTAGACGCCTTTGCGGAACACCGTCGTGCTGTGGAACGGCGGCACCGACCGGTCCGCCCAGACGCTGCCCGGTTCAGCGGGCGCAGCACCCGGAGTCGTCCAGACTAAACTGCCGGTCTCGAGATGCAGCCCCCAGACACGAACAGCGTCGTTGAAAAACACCATGCCGTAATCCACAGCCGGCTGCAGTGCCAGGAACTTCCCGCGTTTGTACGCCGTGCGATAGCTGCTGCTTTGAAAGTAACCGTCTGCGCCCGAGAGCGTGCTCGGGGAAAAGTCGTCGAAGGTCCACAGAGGCGCGGTGGGCACGATGTCGGTTCGGGGCGTGAAAGTTCTGCTGGGATTGCCGGCGTATGTGGGCCAGGCCTGTTGCGGCGCGCGCGGTTCGGCGCTGAGCGCATCGGCCTCGATTTCCCGAACAACCGAATACGTGACAGATCGGCCTCCCTTCCAGTCGAGCGCGTGCTGCTGCACGGGCCGCCCTTCTCTTTCGAGCAGGGCGTCAGCCGCTTCAACTTCGCCCGCCAGCGCCCGGCAAATCGCGAGCTTCGAGAGCCACTGGTTCTTGAGCCGGTCTCTGTCCGGGTGCATCTTGGCCAGTCGTTCGTAGATCATCCGCGCCTGCGCCGGGCGCCCGCTCTCCAAATGGATTTCCGCGAGCGCGTCCGCTGCGGGGATGGCGCTTTCCGTGCTGAAATAACGGCCAAGCACGGTCGTCAGCGCTTCAATGTCGAGCCGTCCCGTGGCTTCGGACAGCAATTGTTGCGCAGCGGGTTCGACCGCTTTGCGATAAGCGCTCAGGCCTTCGGCGGGCCAACGGGCGACTTCGTGGTTGACGAATCGCTCGATGCTGATGGACGTTCCGTCGCCCCGATCGATCACCGTGTGGCCGAAGTCCACCAGGGCTTGATGCATCTTCTCGACGGCGGCGGGCCAATCCATCCGCGCCACGAAGTCGCGGGCCTCTCGAATGATCTCGCGGGCCTCGAAACTGTCATTGAGATAGACGCCTTCGCGATTCGATTGGTCCTTGTCGGGAACTTGAAAGTGCTCGTCGGCGATTTCGACGGGTACTTGCTGTGCGGACACTCGGCCGGCGAACAGGCAGACAACCGCCAGCGCCAAAGCGGCGCACGAGCCGCATAGAACACAGGCCTGTCGCTCAGTCGCCGAACGCAATGTACTTCTCCAGCAGCAATTTCAAGTGGGCCAGCTTGGCGTGCTCCAGTTTGTCCTTGTCGGAGAAAATGGCCAGCTTCAGCGCGCTGCTGCACGTGCAGTCGGTATCCGCTTGATTGGCGAGGTGGGCAATGGTGCGCTGGATCAATTGGATCGCATGCTGAGTGGCGATTTCCAGATTATGAACAATTTCCTCCAAAAGCGCGCCTTGATCCTTACCGGGATCGTGAGGCCTCCAACAATCATAATCGGTCGGCAGGGCGACCAGCGCGTAACATATTTCAGCTTCGCGGGCGAGCTTGGCTTCGGGCATGCACGTCATGCCGATTACATCGCCGCCCCAGACGCGGTGCATGCGGGACTCCGCCACGGTCGAAAACTGCGGCCCTTCCATGCAGACGTACACTCCGCCGTCATGAACTTGCGTCTCGACTTGCTCCGCGCAGGCCAGCAGCGCACGGCGCAGCACGCCGCAGAACGGCTGAGCGAATTCCACGTGGGCCGCGAGGCCGGAGTCGAAAAACGTGCCGTCCCTTTTGTAAGTCTTGTCAATGACTTGATCGGCGATCACGAGATCGCGAGGCTGGATTTCTTCGCGCAGGCTGCCGGTGGCGCCGCTGGCGATGATGTGCGTTACGCCCAGCTTCTTCAATGCATAGATATTCGCTCGGAAGGGCACTTCCGTCGGGTTCAACACGTGGCCTGAACCGTGTCGCGGGAGGATCGCAACTTTCTGCCCTTCCCATTCCGTGAGTGTGATCGGGCTGCTCGGCGGGCCGAAGGGCGTGTCGACGTGGATTTCCTCTCCGCCGGTCGTGGACCATAGAGCCTGCCCCAGCCCCGTACCGCCAATGACACCAATCATCCGTTCCGGCATCGAATCTCCCACGCCTTGTGGCGCCTCAGAGGGGTGTTCGTGACGCGTCTTTTCAGAGCCGCGCCCGTTAGGAAGCGGTTGGTGTTCGCGGGCAAACCGCTCCCTGACGGTCGCGGCTCTGATTACAAAACCGCTTCTCACATACGTTCTCAAGTCATGGCGCCGCAGTTGTGGCGCGCGAATGTGATCCAATCTTCTTGAAAACTTCGGGCAAGACCGCCAACAAGCGATCGATCTCTGCATCTGTTGAATAGCGGGAGAGGCTGATTCGCACGGCGCCGATGGCTTGCTCGCGCTCGATGCCCATAGCCAGCAGGACTCTCGATGGCTCCAGAGCGCCGCTGTGGCAGGCAGAGCCGCCCGAAGCAAAGATTTTCTTTTCACTCAGGCCGATCAGGATTTCCTCGGCGGTGAATCCTCGAAACGCGACCATCGCCGTGTTCGGCAATCGTGGGACGCTGCCGCCGATCACCTCTGCAAAGGAGAATGCGCCGCAGATTTCTCGTTCGAGCCGGTCCCGCATGTCGCGCATGCGGGCGTGCATTTTCTCGCTTTCTTCCCCGACCAAGCGGGCGGCCACGCCCAGGCCGACGATGCCGGGGACATTTTCCGTGCCGCCGCGGATATCCTGTTCCTGCTGCCCGCCGATGATCAGCCCGGCAATGCGCAGCGGTTTGCGAATGTACAGCGCCCCGATGCCCTTCGGTCCGTGGAACTTGTGGGCCGACAGGCTCAGCAAGTCGATCGGCAGGCGTCGCAGGTCGAGGGGGATCTTCCCGATGGCCTGAACGGCGTCTGTGTGGAACAGGACGTTTCGCTCGCGACAAATGTCGCCGATCTGCTCAAGCGGCGACAGGACACCGGTCTCATTATTGGCGGCCATGATGGAGGCAATGCATGTGTCGTCGCGCAGGGCGGCGCGAAAATCGTTCAAATCCAGTCGGCCGTCCTGATCGACGTCGAGATAGGTCGCTTCGTAACCCTCGCGCTCAAGATGCTCGGCGAAACGGTAAACAGCCTCATGCTCTACCTTGGTGGTGACGATGTGGCGCTTGTCGGGGTTCGCGCGCAGCGCGCCCAGAATGGCGATGTTGTCGCTTTCCGTGCCGCCGGACGTGAACACAATCTCTGACGGATCGGCGCCGAAACAAGAAGCTACTTCACGTCGCGCCTGTGCGACGAGAAAAGCCGCCCGCTGGCCGACGGCGTGTGTACTGGAGGGATTGCCGAAGGAGTCCTTCAGCGCGGGCAGCATGGCTTCGACCACTTCCGGGGCCGGGCGCGTTGTGGCATTGTTGTCCAGGTAGATCGTGTCCATGAATGA
>JADFJZ010000035.1 GCA_022565195.1 Planctomycetota bacterium
CACCCCCCAAGCTGATTCTCGCACCAGCCGGCCGACCCGACCGGAAACGCGAGTGCCCTCGTGCAAAAGGCCGCTGCTGTCACGAGAGAGCGCCGAAGGTCGTTGGCCCGGCTCGGCCGCACTCGTATCCTGAGATTCCGATTCGTCCGACGACGGCCTGAGCGGTCGCACGGTTATCGCGTCTCGCTCAAGCTGCTCCAAAATACTCAACTCCGAAGTTGAATCCGACTCTTGGCTGTCGGTCACCGGCGGTGCTGCGGATCGCCGACTCAGGATCGTCACGTCTCCCACCAGGACGTAGTTCTCGCCGCGGTACTCCGTGACCGGCCCGGTAATCCCAAACTCGGCTGCTTCGTTCGACGTGCGGGCGTAGGTCACCATCTGCCGGAGCTTGGAATTGGGCAATACCCTGACGGGCTTATCCATTCCATCTTCTTGATTCGGCGCGAAGACAAACTCCCACCACTGCCCGTTCCGGCGAATCCGGCCTCGCCGTCCTGCGAGCAGAAAATCCTCAGGCCAGAGCAGTTCTCGATCGTCTGCGCGGAAGCGATCGAGCGGATCACTCGCAGGTGGTCCGGGCGCCGGACTCGACGGAGCAAGCGGCGCAGCCTTGGGCCGGTCCTGTTCGAGCTCGCTTTCAACCGTCTCTGGATCCGGTCGCTTGTTCGTTTGCTGACCGGCAGCCGTCTGTTGGCCTAACAGCAAGCCGGCGAAGGCCATCACGAGGAGCACAATGCTTTGGTTCATTTTCTCGTTCCTCAGCCGCAGGGCGCGATCGTGCGCCTGTTCCGGGCTCCTGATATTAACTGCCCTGCTTCATTTGGCAACAGCCTACCACTCCGTTACTCTCGAATCGCGGGGGTGCCACGGGCAGCTTGCCTGCCAGTGCCGAACGTTCCGGCAGCAACACTGGCGGACGAGCCGCCAGTGGCACCCCGCGAATGCATAAAGAGTGGGCCACTGCTCTTGGCAGTGGCACACTCATCAAACCACGTGCCAAGGAGCACTGACGCGTCGAGATCGCCGTGCCGTTCACTCGATGCTGATTTCGGCAGGATCTTCCGCGGTGGAGGCCATGTACTCGGGAACAATTTCGACCAATTTCGCCTTGATCCGAGCGGGTTCCGCTTCATCAGCAAGAGCCACGATGTTGTCGATTGCTTCGAGAAGCGTCTCCCAATTCTCCTCGCGTTTCTGCCAGACGCGAATGTGCGGATGGACCGTGGGACCAAGACCCTCACCCTCGATATACAACTCTTCGTGCAGTTTCTCGCCCGGCCTCAGGCCCGTGAAGGTGATGGCTATGTCCTGCCCGGGAGTCAGACCGCTGAGCGTGATCAAATTTTTGGCCAGATCAACGATCTTGATGGGCTCACCCATCTCCAACAGGAAAATCTCGCCCCCCTGCCCGATCGCGCCCGCCTGGAGCACCAGTTGGGCTGCCTCGGGGATGGTCATGAAGTAGCGCGTGATATCCGGATGCGTCACCGTGATCGGGCCGCCCTTGGCGATTTGTTCCTGGAAGATCGGCACGACGCTGCCGCGCGAGGCCAGTACATTCCCGAACCGCACCGTGATGAACTGCGTTTTCGTGCGATCGCTAAGCCCTTGCACGTACATTTCGGCGATGCGTTTGGTGCAGCCCATAATGCTGGTGGGGTTCACCGCCTTGTCGGTGGAAATGTAGACGAATTTATGGACGCCGAAGTCCACCGCGAGGTCGGCCAGCATACGCGTGCCCACGATGTTGTTCTTCAATCCTTCGCCGGGGTGGGCTTCGAGCATCGGCACGTGTTTGTGCGCGGCTGCGTGACAAACGATCTCCGGCCGATGCGATTCAAAGATCGATCTCATGCGGCGGGCGTCGCAGATATCGCCCAGGTACGGGGCCAACTCGATGCGGTGCCCGCTGGACGTCAACTCGCGCTCGATGTCGAAGAGGTTGTTCTCACACAACTCCACCACGACCAGTCGCCGCGGCTGGAATTGACAAATCTGCCGGCACAGTTCCGAACCGATTGATCCGCCGGCTCCGGTGACCAGCACCGTCTTATCCGTCACGAATTTGCTGATGGCGGAATGGTCCAGGACCACCGGCGCACGATGGAGCAGGTCTTCGACTCTGACGCGCCGAACCTGGCTTTCGATGGTGACGCTGCCCTCGATCAACTCGCTCAGGCCGGGCACGATGCGGAAGTCGACGTTCGCACCCTCGCACAGATCGATGATCTCGCGGATGCGCGTTTTCGAAGCAGACGGAATGGCGATCAGCACTTGTTCGACATCGAGCAAATTGCACTGCATCTTCACAGTGTCAACGGAGCCGATGACCTCGATTCCGTGGATCCGCGTGCCGAGCTTCTTTGTGTCATCATCCAGCATGCCGACGATGTCGTATGGGGCGAGCGGCATGCGTTGAATCTCACGCAGCAAAGTCTCGCCGGCGTCGCCGGCGCCGATCATCAGCGTCCGAACGCCGCGAGCGCCTGCGGACCGCCCCTGTTGGAAGTAGTAACGAATTGCCGACCGCGCCCCAACGACCAGGGCCACGCTGAGAATGAAGTCGATCCATAAAACGGACGCCGGAAAATCGCCGATGCGTCCCAGCGCGGACCCGCCCGCGCCGGCGCGAAACAAAAGGAGCAAGCCGTATACCGCGCCGGCGGCTGCGGCACACGCCAACATGATTGAAGACACATCGCTGTATCCCACGTAGCGCCACGAGCGCTGGTATTGGTGCGTGAGAGTGAAAGCAAGATACTTGACCAGCAGGAACACCGGCAGCGCCATCATGAACTGCGGAAAGAACCACTGCTCGGTACGACTGAAGTTGTAGGCCAGGACGAACGCTGCCAACAGGCTGAATGACAGCAGAGCGACGTGGGCGAGGACGGAGACCACGCTCCGGCCGATCGGCGGGTTTGTCTTGATGCGCGACGATGAGACCATCAATTCCTTCTTCGGAATCCGTAACTCAGTAATACAGTGGAAATTGGGTTCATTGAGGGTAATCGTGGAAAGTGGCTTCCGGGGCCTTGAAGTTCATGCCCAGCGGGCCTGCCGCTAGCGATTTGAATTTCGGGAGCGGCTGCGCGATCCCGGCGGTTTGCGGCTGGCGGGTGCGCGGTCCAGTGCTCGTTTGCGCTGGCGCTCGGTGGGGATGACTTCCAGACGAGCTTTCAATTCAGTGAACATCCTGCGGATCGGCTCGAGCACGGGGTGATCCGCGCGCTCGCCCGGATTGAGCTTGCTGATTTCGTCGGTCTTGCTGGCGCGATAGCGGTCAGCCTGAGCAACCAGATCATCCAGGATGGTTCCGCCGGCTCGTTTCTGGGCCTCGTCCAACTCGTAAGTCCGAACGAACGCCCGCACATAGCGCCGCCAAGTCGATTCCTGGTAAGGCAGAGCGCTGCGCCCGATCAAACGATCAATGGCTTCCTGCGCCAACTCGGATTGACTTTTCGGGCGGTGGAGCACATCGTCTTGCAGGCCCCAGTCCTCGACGCGCCACTTGCCCTGCTTCCAGTCCTCGTGCTTTTGAACGAAGTAGTCCATGCGCCGGTTCAAGCTTTCCCGATCGCGTTTGTAGATCGACCGCTGGTTCTCGTTCAGGATCTCACCGAATTCTGTCGCGAACCGCTGGACGTCCAACTCCATGTCCTTCATCAGTGGATCAGAAGCCTGAGCCCACCGCGCCACTTGCTGGGCGGTGAAAGGCTCACCGCGCAGGCGCGTATCGAGCATTTCTTCGGCGTTTCGCATCAGCGTCGGCCCGTACTTCAGCGACTTCGTCAACATTTCTTTATGGAGCTGATTCTGGAACTGTTGGGTCTGTCGGTCATCGAACCGGTAGCGGTCCTTCACGGCACCGATCAGCGCCTCCATACGGTCCTTGAACTGCCACGGCGGGATGCGTTCGATCCGCAAGGCCGTTTCGCGGGCGTACGTGTCCGCCTCACTCGTCCAGTTGTTTTGTTCCCATATATTGTTGATGACGTCGGAAATGATGCGGTGCTGATCAGCCCAGTCGCCCAGCTTCTGGGCCTTGAGCGTGATCATTTCATCCAGGGCCTGCAAATCCGCTTCCGTGCCCTTGGTATCCGCTAATCCGGATTGAGCCTCTGCCTGGGCCAAACAGAGTAGGACAGGAAAACATGCCGATATGCAAAACTTCATCGCTCGATCGCTCCGCATCTATCTTAGTCAATGCGCCAGAAGAATGTCCATTATGATCGCCCAAACACTCAACAATGAGTCATCCCTGCCTGTAGAAAACCTTCCATGCTCGACGCCTGTTCGAATTGTGCTCTGTCATACCGCGCGGTTGACCCCGAAGGGGTCAAGGGCTGTAGCCACGGGTGGCGCGTTCCGCGCAGCGGGACGCGGAACCCGTGGAAAGGGGTCTCTTCTATTGTACTCGCCCCAGAGGGGCGATGGACTGCTCATATTCGGTACTTACTTGCAACGCGTTACTCGAATCAGAGCCCGGAGTCCCGGCGCGCCGGGAACGGGTCAAGCTCACATTCGCTTCGAGTCGACCCCGCGCTGGCGCTTGGGGCTCTGATTTCTACAGGCGAAGTGCGCTATGTGCTCGATTGACTGGCGAGTGGCCTTAGGACCATCCTCCGCCCCGCCGGGGCGGGCGGGTCGCGTCGCCACTGTTCCACGGGTTCCGTTCGCCTTTGGCGAACTCCACCCGTGGCTACAGCCCTCGGCCCCGTAGGGGCCGAACAACGGAGGTGTTCCACAGAGCAAGCCAGCTCTCTTGCGAGGTTGCCGGTCTGTCCCGGGTGTTCCACCGCGGAGCACGCAGTCTTCGGGTTATCGTGCTGGGAGGATGGACATGCGTTTGAAACTTCACAGCCTGTCGTTGGGAAACTCCGGCAAGCTGCGAATCAGAATCGCTCTGCAACTGCTCCACTGGCGATCATGTGTTGTCGGACGCCTGTTGGGCATCATTTCTGATCGCCCGTGGACGGCAGTGGACGAAATGCCGAATTCCGCTATGATTGTCGGCTTGTGGAGCCGGTACAGGCGTCGCGGGATTTCACGCAATCGGGCCTGAAAGGACGGAAGATTATGGTAGCCATAGCGTCACAGAAAGTGGAGAGGCTGAACAAGACCGCTAATGAGCGCGGCGTGATCGCGGCGGCGGCGATGGATCAGCGCGGCTCGCTCAAGAAGGCGATCGCCCAGCACAAGGGCATCGACAAGAATGCCGTGACCGACGACATGATGCATGAATTCAAGACGGCCGTCAGCAAAGTGCTGACACCCCACGCCAGTGCGATCCTGCTCGACCCGCAATGGGGCGTTCCGGCGATGCAGGCCCGCAGCGACAACGCCGGGCTGCTGGTGTCGTACGAAGAGAGCGGCTACGACCAGACCGGCCCGGGGCGGATGCCGTCATTGTTGCCCGGATGGGACGTGCCCAAGATCATCGAACTCGGAGGCGACGCAGTCAAAATCCTGATGTACTACACGCCGTTCGAGAAGGCAGACGTCAACGAAAAGAAACATGCCTGGATTCGGAAAATCGGGGCGGAGTGCGACCACAACGATATTCCCTTCTTCCTTGAGTGCATTTGCTACGACGAAAACGAGCAAGACGAAAAGGCGCTCGCCTTCGCCAAACGCAAGCCCGATGCAGTCGAGGGTTACATGCGCGAATTCTCCAAGCCGGAGTACAAAGTTGACGTGCTCAAGGCTGAAATCCCAGTGAACATCGCGTTCGTTGAAGGATCGATCGCCAACAAGACGGGCGAATCGGCCTACAGCAAGGAAGAAGCCAAGGACATTTTTCGCCGCGTGGCGGAGAGCACGGAGTTGCCATTCATCTATCTGTCGGCGGGTGTCGATGATGATGTCTTCCGTGAGTCTCTCCTTTTGGCTGGCGAGGCCGGTGTCCGCTTCAACGGCGTGCTGTGTGGCCGGGCGACGTGGAAGGAAGGCATCCCCGTCTATGCCAAGAGCGGCGTGGGCGCTTTGGAAGAATGGCTCGCTGATCGCGGCGTGAAGAATTTACAGGCGCTCAACCAAGTGCTGGACAAGGTGGCCAAACCGTGGTGGGACGTGTACGGCGGGAAGGATCAAGTTCAAACGAACTAGCGTGAACGTTTGGAGTATCGAACATGGTGGATGAAGAAGTCGCAACGGCAGAAGAGACAAAAAAAGAAGAGTTGACCGAAGAAGAAGAGCAAATGGCCAAGCTCAAAGAGGCCATCGATGTCCAGGTCGAGGACATTGGCACGTTGCGCAAGAAGCTGACCATCACCGTTCCGGAAGCGACGGTGGGCGACCGCCGCAACGAACAGTTCGGCGAGATCAAGCGTGATTCGGTGGTCCCGGGCTTCCGCAAAGGGCATGCGCCGCTGAAGCTGGTCGAGAAGCGCTTCGGGCAGGACGTCAACCTGCAACTTTCGTCGCAGTTACTCAGCAGCAGCTACCTGGCCGCTACGGAGAAGGAAGATCTCAAGACCATCGGCGATCCCCTGATCTGGGCCCGCGACAAAAAGGCCGACGAGTCGGAACCGCTGAAGCTGGTGAGCATCCAAGAAGCCTTTGACATGATCTCGCTGCCGGCCGACGGCGACTTTTCCTACAGTTGCGAAGTCGAAACCCGACCGGAGTTTGAACTGCCGGAGCTGGAAGGCATCAAGATCGAGCAGCCGAAGGTTGACATCGGCAAGAAGCAAGTTGATGAGTATATCGAGCGGGTGCGCGGGATGCGCGGCCGGTATGAGCCCGTACCAGACGACAAAATCAAGGAAGACGACATCGTGGTCTGCAATTTCAAGGCCTCGGTGGACGGCAAGGTGTTGCTCGAAGAAGAGAACTGCCAGCTCGCAGCCAGGCCTCAACGCTACGCCGGCATCTTGATGGAAGACCTTGGGACGGTATTGAAGGGAGGCAAAGTCGGCGACAAAAAGGAATTGGAGGGACAGTTTCCCGACGACTACGCCGACGAATCGGTCCGTGGCAAGACTGGCCAGATCGAGCTGGAAATACTCGACATCAAGCGTCTGTCGCTGCCGGACCTGGACGCTGAATTCCTGGAGGCGCTCGGCTATGAGTCCAAGAAGGATCTTGAGGAGAGTGTGAAGGATATTCTCGAATCGCAGAAGCACGAAGAGATTCGCCACTTGAGAAGAGATCAAGTCTACAAGTATCTTTTGGATAACTGCAGTCTCGAACTCCCGGAGCGAATGTCGCAGCAACAGACCAGCCGCATCGTGGCCCGGCGTATGCTGGAGATGGCGCGGCGCGGCGTGCCCGAGTCCGAACTTGAGAAACACGCCGATGCGATCCGGACCGGTGCCGAATCCGATACCGCAAAAGATCTAAACCTGCATTTTATCTTCGAAAAGATAGCAGAGCAGTGGGACATCGATGTCAGCGAGGACGAAATCAACGGGCAAATCGCCGTGATCGCCCAGCGTCAGAATCGCCGCTTCGACCGCGTGCGGGATGACTTGATGCGCAACAACAGCCTGCAACCGCTGTACGTCCACGTTCGAGATGAGAAAATCGTCGATCGCATCCTCGAAAAGGCTGAGATCGTCGAATCATCACCTGAAAAAGACAAACCCAAGGCCAAGAAGACGACGACAAAGAAGGCAACGACAAAGAAGACTGCGACGAAGAAGACCACCACAAAGAAGAAGTCATGAGCCCGGGCGAAGTCCGCTTGATGCCTTACTCGTTCCGGGCGTTCTCAGCCATTTGAAGGATCCGCCATGAATCAGATCATCCATCCACTGGCCACGCTGGCGCAGCAGTCGCCCGGCGGCCTGCAGCGCTATCGAGAAATGTCCATCGAGGACATGTTGCTCGAAAACCGAATTATCTTCCTCGCCGGTCCGATCACCGAGCGAACGGCCAGCACGGTGATCATGCGGCTCCTCTATTTGCAGTCGGTGCGTAAGGAGCAGGACATCAACCTGTACATCAATTCGCCGGGCGGCTTGGTCGACCAGACGCTGGCGGTCTATGACACGATGTGCTTTCTCGGTTGCGATCTGTCCACTTATTGCATCGGCCAGGCGGCGAGCGGCGCTGCCATCCTGCTGGCCGCCGGTAAAAAAGGCAAACGGTTCGGTCTGCCCAACGCCAAGGTCATGTTGCACCAACCCTACGGCGGGATCACCGGCCAGGCGGAAGACATCCGCATTCAGGCTGAAGAAGTCCTGCGCGACAAGAGGAATCTCGCCGTCATTCTGGCCAAACACACCGGCCAGGATGCGGACAAGATCATCGCAGAGACGGAACGCGATCGATACATGAGCATCGAGGAAGCCAGAGAATACGGCATCATTGATGAAGTGCTCGAGGAGCCCAAGGACGACACGAAGTAATTAAGGACTATCTCGGCAGAGGAAAGGCCCCATTCCATGGCTGGTAGCAACACCCTGATTCCGTTTGTCATCGAGAAGGAGGGCCGGCACGAGCGCTCCTACGATATCTATTCGCGCC
>JADFJZ010000036.1 GCA_022565195.1 Planctomycetota bacterium
CGGGCATTTTCCATGAGCATTTTCTGGCTTGGTCCAATCTGTGTGTTGTCTCTTGCGGGTCTCGCCTGCCAGGCCGATCCGGCCGGCTCTGAAGCGCCCGCCGCGATGGCCGCTTACCAGGAAAAGATGGCTCCGCAGCAGGATGCCGAACCGGAGCCGCCTGCCGCGCAGGCCACGCCCGTGCAAGTGGTCGGCGCGCAGGACGCCCCCCCGGCGGATGTATACGACAAGATCAAAGAGCAAGTGCCCGACCCGCTCGTGGAGCGCGAGTTGGTGTCCGCGAAGGTACGGGACCTGGCCGCCGAGGCGGACAAAAAGCAGAAAGCTGAACTAAAGTATCTCAATACGATCCTCTCCTATCTCAACAAGATCGACCGCGAGCAAAAAGTGGAACTGTCGTTGGCCGAGGTCATCCAGCGCGCACTGGACAACAGCTACAACATCCGCGTCCAGAGTTACAATCCTGCCATTTCCGCGACGACCGTCGTCGAAGCCGAAGCCGTCTTCGACATGATCTTCTTTTCAAACGCCATCTTCTCAAAGAGCAACACGCCGACCGCGACAACACTGGCCGCTACAGATTCGACCGACCGCTCTTTCAACACCGGCGTTAGAAAGCTGCTGCCCACCGGTATGAGTGTTGAAGTCGCCTGGCTCGTGACAAGGCGGGAATTCGAAAGCGCGTTCGCCTTTGCGACCTTGAATCCCTCCTACACGAATGCGCTCGCCTTCCAGGTGCGCCAGCCGTTCCTCCGCGGTTTCGGAATCGATTTCAACCGCTCACGGATAAACGTGACCAACAACGACCGCCGCATCAGCGAGCACGCCTTCGAGCGGGCCGTGCAGGATCACCTCTTGAATTCCGAAGAAGCCTACTGGCGATTGGTCGCAGCGAGGCGGAATCTGGTCATCGAGGCCCGGCTCATCGCGGAGTTCCAGAAGATCTATGACTTTCTATATGCACGCCGAGAATTTGACGCCACTCAGGTCGAGATCACCCAGGCCAAAGCCCGCCTGGACAGTCAGGTGGCCAACTTCGCCCGCGTCAAGCAGAACGTCCTCGATGCCGAAGACAGCCTCAAGAACTTCCTCAATGATCCCACGCTCAATCTCGTGGACGGGATTGAAATTGTCCCGAATGAGTTTCTGACGGCGGAGCCGATCGCACTGGATCGGCTGGCGGAGTTACAGGCGGCACTCGACAACCGCCAGGAGTTGCACGAAGCCGAGTTGGGGATCGAGTCGGCGCGGATTAACGTCGGCGTGGCCAAGAATCAAGCCTTGCCTCGTTTCGATGTCATTTTCGACTACACCTACGATTCTCTGGGCAAGAGCCAGCACGACGCGTTTCAGAACCTCAGCGACCTGGATTTTCACAATTACAGCGTGCAGTTGCAGTTCGAGTGGCCGATTGGGAATCGCGGGGCGCGGGCCGCGCTGATCCGCGCCCGCCGCCAGCACGCCCAGGGCCTCGCCGCGCTGAAACAGCAGATCGAGGCGATCATTCTGGAAGTCAATATCGCGATTCGCGAGTTGAACACCAACTACGAATTGATCGACGCCAACCTGACATCGGTGGAATCGCGGATCGAGGAAGTCGAAGCCATCGAAGAGCGGGCCGAGAAGATGGACCCCGATCAGCTCAACCGCGAACTCGGCGCCCGCCAGGGGCTGGCCAGCGCCCGGCGAAGTCTGTTGCTCTCTCTGCGGAACTACAATGTCGCCATCTCTCGCCTGGAACGGGCCAAGGGCACATTGCTCGACTACAACAACGTCGTCGTTAGCAATTCAGGCGGAAAGCCGTAGATCCAAGCTGTGCGAAGCCTGGGAAACCCTCAATCTTCGACTTCGTTGACACTGCGCCTCGAAATAATCTGCTGGTTTGAGCGCGTGACTTGCCCCAGCGTGTTCTGGGCAAAGGGCACGATGGTGTAGTCTTCCGCCGTGCCGCCGATCGTCAGGCTGTCCTCGTTGAGCTGGAACGACATGTTGGCCAGCGAGCTGCTGATGCTGGTGTTGACCACCCACAGGCCGGCGGAGGTCGCGATCTCCTCCAGGCCGAAGGTACCAAAGAAATCACCCCATTGGACATAATCTCGCAGGGCCACGCGGTCGGTCGGAGTGCGTGAGTCCGCGCCGGTGAAGTCATACAGGCCGATGTCATCCAGGGTCGTGCCGACTTGCAGCGTGGTGACGCCGTTGGCGAATTCGCTGTCGAACTGGCCGCTGAGCTGGAACACCAACACGTCGTCTCGCTCCATGACCCGGCCGGCAAGTTCCGTCGGGCCGGTGCAGCCATCCACCTTGCAAAACGCCCAAGCGTCCAGTTCGATGCGGATGGAGCCGGGATTGAACACTTCCACGAACGTGTTCGTGCCGTCATTGGCGATTTCGGTAATGATCAAATTGCCCGCGCCGGTAGTCGCCCCGCCGACCGGATCGAACAGCGCCGGCAGGAACGGAATAAACTGATTCAAACCGACAAACAGCGCATTGATAAGGTCGATGTAGACGCCCTGCTGGCGCGAGGGCGCCTCGGCATCCGCAAAGGTTTGTGTAATCTCCGGTCCATTGATGGCAGCGCGGATCATCAAGCCGGGCGCCCGTGCCGCAACGGCTGGACCCTTGGCGTTTTGCGTAACAGCGCCGTTGGTTCCCGCATCTTGCGCGAACGCAGCACGCGGCTGCGCGACTGCAAGAACAACTGCAAACACGATAATCCAGCGTGTCGAGCGATTGATCATCATCGTTGCTCCTTCGAGGGAATCAGGAATCGGATCGCTACAGGCTTATACCGTCACGACAGCGTGGAGGACGCAGCCGACCCCGGAAACCCCCTTGCGGACATAAGTCACTATTCTTCAGTGCTTTGCGAAGCCTGCGGCCCTGAGTTCTCCGGCTCGGCATCCTTCTTGGTGCCGTTTTCCGCCCCGTTCGCCTCTTCCTGGGCCACGCGGGTAACAGCCACCAGTTTGTCGCCTTCGTCCAGCTTGATGAGCCGCACGCCCTGGGTCGCCCGGCCGATCTCGCGGACGGCATCCAGCTTGGTCCGCAACATGATCCCTTTGGCGGTGATCATCATCAGCTCGTCGCTGTCGCGAACGGCCTTGAGCGCCACGACCTTACCGTTTCGCTCGGTCGTTTTGATGTTGATCACGCCCTTGCCGCCGCGGCGGATCAAGCGGTACTCTTCTATATCGGTCCGTTTGCCGTAGCCGTTCTCACAAACTGTGAGTAACGAGGATCCCGGCGCGGCGATGGCCATATCAACGACGCGGTCATTGCCGCGCAAGCCCATGCCCCGCACTCCCTTGGCCGTTCTGCCCATCGCTCGCACGTTGGTCTCGTTGAACCGAATCGCCATACCGTCCCGCGACCCCAACACAATCTGGGCCTCCCCGTCGGTCTGTTCGACGTTTATCAACTCGGCGTCCGGATCGAGGGAAATGGCAATGATGCCGTTGGAACGCGGGTTGCGGAAAGCGGCCAGCGGCGTCTTCTTGACGACCCCTTTGGAGGTGGCGAAGAAGGCGAAGTTCTCCTCGAAGGCGCGCACCGGCAGGATGGCGCGGAGGGATTCGTTCGGCTGGAACTGCACGAGGTTGGCGATCGCACGCCCCCGCGCCGTCCGCGCCATGGCGGGCACGTCGTAGACCTTCTGCCAATAGACTCGGCCGCGGTTGGTAAACACGAGCAGATAATCGTGCGTGCTGGCAGTAAAGAGGTATTCAATATAGTCGCCCTCGCGCGTGTCACCGCCCTTGACGCCGCGCCCGCCACGCCCCTGCGTGCGATACGTGTCTGCATCGACGCGCTTGATGTAACCCTCGTGGCTGACGGTCACGATCGTCTGCTCGTCGGGGATGAGCTCCTCCATCGAAAAATCGCCGATGGCCTCCGCGATGATGGTTCGCCGGGGGTTGCCGTGCTTCTCTTTCATTTCGTAGAGGTCTTCGCGGATGATGTCGAAGATCAAGCGTTCGTCTTTGAGGATTGCTTCGTAGCCGCGAACCTCTTCGATCAGGGCGCTGTAATCCCTGGCCAGCTTCTCGACCTCCAGGCCGGTGAGTTTCTGCAATTGCATCGACAGGATGGCGTCGGCCTGCACCTGCGTGAGGTTCTGGTCCGCCGCCGAGACCTTGCGGACGAAATCTTCGGGCAGCAGCTCGCGTAGGGTCGATTGTTCAGCAAGCCGCAACGGGCGGGCCATCAGGGCTACGCGGGCCGCCTTGGGGTCGGCCGACTTCTTGATCAAATCGATGATTGCATCAATGTCGCTGAGCGCCAGAATCAGGCCTTCGAGCACGTGGGCCTTCTGGGCCGCTTTGCGCATCAGAAAAGCCGTCCGTCGCCGGATGACTTCTTTGCGATGCAGCAAATATTCGTCAATCAATTGCTTGAGGCTGAGCGTTTTCGGCTGTCGCCCGACCAGCGCCACGTTGGCGATGTGGAAATTCGATTGCAGCGGCGTGTATTGATAGATTTGGTTGATGACCACATCCGCGTTGGCGTCCTTGCGGAGATCGACCTCGATGCGGATCGGGTGGTTGCGGTCCGAGGCGTCGTTGACGTCGATGGCATCCTTGATGCGCCCGCTCTTGATGTTATCCGCGATCTTCTCCACGATCGTCGAGCGCAGGACTTGATAAGGAATCTCGCTGATGACGAGACGTTGCTTCCCGCCCTTGCGTTCCTCGACATCAATCTTGCCTCGGAGGGTCAGCGCCCCGCGCCCCGTGACATAGGCATCGACAATGCCGCGCCGGCCGCAGATCGTTCCGCCGG
Source organism: Planctomycetota bacterium (assembly GCA_022565195.1). The sequence continues at coordinate 4,786 of JADFJZ010000036.1, forward strand.
TCGGGAAGTCGGGGCCGGGAACCGCTTTCATCAAATCGGCCACGGTCGCTTCGGGATTGTCGATGACCAGTACAATGGCGTCGACGATTTCACCCAGGTTGTGCGGCGCCATGTTGGTGGCCATCCCGACTGCGATGCCGGACGACCCGTTGATCAGCAAATTCGGAAACTTGGCCGGCAGCACCGTCGGCTCGCTGCGCGTCTCGTCGTAGTTGGGCTGGAAATCGACCGTTTCCAGTTTCAGATCGTCCAGCATCTCCACAGCCGGCGCAGCCAACCGCGCTTCCGTGTAACGCATCGCGGCCGGCGGGTCACCGTCGATCGAGCCGAAGTTGCCCTGGCCATCGACCATCGGGTGCCGCATGTTCCAATACTGGGCCATGCGAACCAGCGTGGGGTAGATCACTTGCTCGCCGTGCGGGTGGTAGTTACCCGAGGTATCGCCCGCGATCTTGGCGCACTTACGATGGGCCGAACGCGGACCGAGGTTCAAGTCATTCATCGCCACCAGAATACGCCGCTGCGAAGGCTTAAGCCCGTCTCGCACATCAGGCAGCGCCCGGGCCATGATGACGCTCATCGAGTAAGTGAGGTACGATTCCTCCATTTCCTCGACGATCGGGTGATCGATGATTCTTTCGGGGATATCCGCCATGAAGACCAGCCCTTCTCTCAAACTGGAACCGCGCCAAATCGTCTGCAACAGCATGACATTCTATCGCTTTCCAGCCCACCGATCCAGTTCCAAGATGCCGACATGTGGCCGATTGCATGGTACCATTGCCGAAAATCACAAGGAGCGAATCGCATGGGCCAGGACGCACTGAACACGACCGAACTCGAATTGATCACCTTCGATTGCTACGGCACATTGATTGACTGGGAATCGGGCATCCGTGGGACGCTCCAGCGCCAACTCAAGTCAGCCGGGCGAGAGTGGGAGGATCGGTTTTTCGACCTCTATCTCGAACGAGAGGCGCTGCACGAGAGCGCCGCGTACCGGCCCTACCGTGAAGTGCTCGCGGCGGCCGAGGCCGACGTGCTGACCGCCGCCGGGGTCAAACCGCTCCCCAAGCCGGCGCTGGCCGACTCGCTCCCGGACTGGAAGCCCTTCGCCGATACGCTTCAAGGCTTGGAAAGACTCAGAGAGAAGTACAAGCTCGGCGTGCTGTCCAACATTGATCGGGATCTGTTTGCCCGGACGGCCCGGCACTTGGGCGTCAAGTTCGACATCGTCATAACAGCCGAGGACGTGCAGTACTACAAGCCGGGGCCGGCGCATTTCGAGAGGATGCTCGAGCAATCCAGACTGAATAAGAATCAAGTCTTGCACGTCGCTCAAAGCGTGTATCACGACATCGCGGTGTGCAACGAGTTGAACATTCCCTGCGTGTGGATCAACCGTCGCTGCGAAGAGAACACGCACTCGGCCCAGCCGATCGCCGAGTTCCCCGATCTCCCCTCGTTCGCATCGGCCGTGCTCTGATCTGCAATTTGTTGCGAATCCCGACCTCCGAAATTCAGGCCACGAAGACACAAAGACACGAAGGAAATTGAGAATGGGGAGAGAAGAACGCGCCGCTTGATCGCCCGCCGAGTGCGAAAGCCATTTCTCCATTCTTCATTTCCCACATTCTTCGTGTCTTCGTGTCTTTGTGGCCTAATTCCCCTGCGAAAAGCGAACGATCGCCGAGTGGATTCGCTTCGGTTGTTCGCCCCAGATTCCGATAGACGGACAGGAATGTCCTACCGGTCCAATCGCGGGATGGGACCCCAATGGGATCGTCGTGATGGAGCATCAATCCAACCGAATCACCGATAGGATCGTGCGGGTCGCCTGCTTGCTCGCGTGGGTCGGCGGGCTGGCGGTGTTGTGGCTGCCCGAGGTGTCGGGCATGCGTCATCTTCTGGCGAACGCTGCCGCTACCTATTTGCTGCTGTGGGGGATCGTGTTCATTGCATCGCGCCAGCCACGGGCCGTCATCGGCCGGCGGTTTGTGCTCATGACTGGATCGCTCGCCGTGGTCCTGGGTCTGCTGGAAGCGCCGGCCATGCTGGGCTTGGTTGACTATCGACTTGTCCTTGCAGACCCGAACTTTGATCGCAAGAACCCGTGGCGGGCGCATCCGCTGAACAGGCCCGACCCCGAGTTGATCCAGATCTTCGCGCCGCACCATCGCCTGGCCGGCACTCAGAGCGGTGGCGACATTGCCCGCATTTGGAACTTGCCGCCGCTTGGCGAGTATCGCTACGACTACCGCACGGATCAGCACGGCTTCCGCAATGAGACAGACCTCACCCGCGCGGACATCATCGTGCTTGGTGACTCGATCGTGTGGGCGCCGTTCGTGCAGGCGAACGAAACAATCACGGCGCGGTTGCAACAGTCGCGGGGGCTCACGGTGGCCAACCTCGCCCAGCGCGGCTACGGCCCGCAGCAGGAGCTGGCGGTCTTGAAGCGATTCGGCTTACCGCTTCGGCCGAAGGTTTGTATCTGGACTTTCTTCGAGGGCAACGACTTCGGCGACATGCGGCGCTACGATCACGCGAGGGCCAACTGGGCCGCCCACGTCAAGTCGCTCCATTCGTTCGGCAAGCGGAGCTTCACGCGCAGCGCTCTGACGCTCGCCAAGGAACTCGTCAGGCCATACGCCGGCAAGTCCGTCGCATATGAAGACGTCGCCGCCACGTTCCGCCCCGCCACCGGCGAGGCCCGGCCGATGTACTTCTTCTATGGCTGCGAGGATGAAGTCCCGTGCGGAACGGACTGTCTGGACGATCTCCGCGCGACGCTGACTGAAGCGCACGCGGTGTGCAGGGATGCAGGAATTCAGCTTGTCTTCGTGTTCGTGCCGACAAAGTACCGCGTCTATGGCCGGTTCTGCGAGATCGATTCGGGCTTGCGCCGGCGTCTTGGGCAGCCCGGCGATCTGCCGCATCGGCTGGGGAAGATGATCGCCGGCATCTCAAGGGATGTCGCGTATGTTGACTTGACCGGCCCGTTCGTGGCCCAGGCCGAGCACGGCGCGATGCTCTATTGGCCGGACGACACACACTGGTCCGCCGATGGCCACCGCCTCGCCGCCGAAGTCGTCAGCAGTTACCTCGGCGACGAGCACGCCGCCCCAGCGAAGCAGATCCGCCTGAGCGGCGGACCGGCCCTGGAGGGCGAAGAGTAGATCACGCCTCCGGATCGCATTCACCACACCACGCGCCGCGGAGCACTGGACCGGTCGCTTGCGCTCCCGGCTCCGATTGGGCCGCATGATCGGAGACGGCGACATACTCACGCCGCGGCGCATCACTCCGCGCCCAGCACCATCCGCTGCCATGGCGCCTGATCTTCACGGGCCATCTTGCGGAACGGCGCGCCGGAGCGAAACCTCAACGGCAGTCGGAAGGCGGACGGTCGCAAGTATTGAAACAGAGCGACGAGTCTCGGCCCAGCCCCTTCGGCGATGCGGCTGCCGCAATGGAAGCATCTGCTGGTGTCCACAAGGTAAACCGTGCCGGCCGGGCCAGTGAAGCGATGCTCGTGCTCGGCAAAGCCATGATCCGCCATTTGCTCATCGGAAACATAGTACTTGTTCCCTCGGCGATCATAGTCGTACTTGAGGGCGCGTCGAATCACCCGCGACTTGGCCGCTTCCACCATCATCAGCGGCCCGTCGTTCGG
>JADFJZ010000449.1 GCA_022565195.1 Planctomycetota bacterium
TCAGCCACCGCCGCTTCGAGAATACCACCCGGCAAGCAGTCTTTCAGGCGGCCCAAGCGACGATGAGCGAGTATTTTCGAGTTGACGTCGCGGACGACGACACCGGCGTCATCCGCTCCGTGCCGACGATCGTCCCGGACAGCGCCGAGGATCGCCCGCTGGGCCGGCGGCTGAGTTCGCCACGACAGGTACGCAAAATCGCCGAGATTCGTATCGAGCCGATCGATTCAGCCGTCGTGGTCCGATGCGGCGTTCTCGTGCAGCGCTCCGAACCAACCCGCAGTCTAGCCTATGCACCACAGCGCTCGATCGACGACCTACCCAACCAGACGCCGTTGCAGGAGAGCGAAGGCCGAGACGATCAAAGCAACCTCACCTGGAGCGCCGCCGGATACGACCACAAACTCGAACGAGAAATGCTCGCCGCCATCGCCGAAAGACAGGCACAGCAAATCAACAACTAGGGAAACAACAACGCATGAGCCCATTCGATGAGATTCGCGAGAGCGACGCTGCCGTTGCGGAAATCTTGGCTGAAGAACAACTGAGACAGCAGAATACGATTGAACTGATCGCTTCTGAAAACCACGTATCACGCGCGGTGCTGCGCGCTGCAGGCTCGATCTTCACGAACAAGTATGCCGAAGGCTATCCCGGTCGGCGGTACTACGGCGGTTGCGCCAACATGGACACGATCGAAGACCTCGCCCGCGAACGGGCCAAGCAGATTTTCGGCTGCGAGCACGTAAACGTCCAGCCGCACTCCGGCAGCCAGGCCAACACGGCTGTCTATCTCGGGTTTCTCCAGCCCGGCGACACGATTCTGTCGCTCGATCTGGCCCACGGCGGGCACCTCAGCCACGGCATGAGGATCAACATCACCGGCCTGCTGTACAACATCGTGCATTACGGCGTCAGCAAGGAAACAGAGACCTTCGACATGGCGGAGATCCGCCGCCTGGCGAAGGAGCACAAGCCCAAGCTGATCATCACCGGCGCGTCGGCCTACCCGCGGACCATTGACTTCGCTGCGTTCACAGAGATCGCGCAAGAAGTCGGCGCCCTGCACATGGCCGACATTGCCCACATCGCGGGCTTGGTGGCTGCCGGCCTGCATCCTGATCCAGTTCCCGTCGCGGAATTCGTAACCACGACGACGCACAAGACGCTTCGCGGCCCGCGAGGCGGCATGATCATGTGCAAAGCTGACTATGCCAAGAAGATCGATTCGCGCGTTTTTCCGGGTATCCAGGGCGGCCCGCTCATGCACGTCATCGCGGCCAAAGCCGTCGCCTTCGGTGAAGCGCTCAAACCGTCGTTCAAGAAATACCAACAGCAAATCATCACCAACGCCAAGGCACTCTGCGAAGGCCTGCAAACCGCCGGCATTCGGACGGTCTCCGGCGGAACGGACAACCACTTGATGCTCGTCGATCTGCGGCCGTCGCATCCGGACGTCACCGGCAAGGCTGCCGAGAATTGGCTGGAACAGGCCAATATCATCACCAACAAGAACATGATTCCCTTCGACGAGCGCAAACCGATCGAGACCTCCGGCCTGCGCCTCGGCACACCGGCCATTACCACACGCGGCATGAAAGAACCCGAAATGAAGCAAATCGCCGCGTGGATCAGCGAGATTTTGACCAGCAACGGCGACGCCGACGTGATTGGCCGAATCCGTGGCGGCGTGCTGGAAATGTGCCAACAATTCCCGCTGCCATGACCGCAGCCCCGTCTCACAACCGAACGCCGCTCGCGCCGAGTCGCGTAGTACACGCACCGGCTTGGTTGGGGTGCCTCCTTGCAACTGTCGCCGCCTCCGGCTGCACAGGCCACGCACGCCTGACCTTGATTCCATTGCACAGTTCAACGCTCACGCCGAGGAGCCCGCTCGAATACACGGTCTCGCCGCAAGAGTGCTATTGGTGGGTCGATGAAGAGGATCGCTTATGTCTGGCGATGGGCTATCACAACTTCTCGATCCTCGGCGACTTGACGCGGGACGCCTTCGAACTCTCTTTCGTGTTCAAGGATCCGCCGCCGGAAGATGAAAAAGTTTACGTGGCCAGACGTGATGTGGCCCGGGCACTCTGGCATCG
>JADFJZ010000450.1 GCA_022565195.1 Planctomycetota bacterium
GCATCATAGCTATTCAAGATCGGCAAACCAGTTCCAATGAATCACCAAAGCCCGGTGGTCCGATAGCATTGTCGCCCGCCGGCAACATCTCGCAAGTCCTTTGATAACAAGCAGTAACGAAAGAACCGGGTCCGTCGGAAGCCGCTCGATTCGTCGGCGCGAGCGCGCCGCGTCACGATCGCTCCAACCCGTACAGACCACAACCGGCCCAGGTATGGACATAAAGCGTTTGTCCCGCTAAACTTACAGCGTCTGGAGCAGTCGCCGAGCAATTCCGGCCCGCGGCACGGGACATGTGAGACAATTGGCAACAAGACTGGGTCCCACGGAGGACCCGGAAGAAGGACAGGGGTCCAACGGAGGCCCCACAGGAGGAAGAAGCAATGAACCTCGTCACCCTGGTCAATTTCTTTTCACTGCGAAACAAGATTCTGGTTTTCACAATGCTCGCTTATGCGTCGCTGTGCTAATCGCGGCGGTTCCCGCCCTGTTTCGTTTCATCGGCGAGTTGACTCTTCGCGCATGACGCGCAGTATCCGCTGATGCCGAAGCGATGTGAAACGGCGCGGAAGTCGTTTTCGCGCGCGATTTGATCCCGCAATTGCTCGACACGCCTGCTCTCAAACTCGATGATTCGACCACACCGAAGGCAAACCATGTGATCGTGCGGCGCGTCTTCCAGGATGTGCTCGTAATGGGCCTGATTGTCGCTCAGGCGGACTTGCTTGAGGATGCCCGAATCGACCAGCAGCGGCAGCGTGCGATAGATGGTCGCCTTGGCCACGCGCTCGCCGGCCTGGTGCAGCAGCGCGAGCAACTGCTCGGCGTCAAAGTGTACCGGCAGCCCCAGCGCAGCCCGCAGGATGGCGCGGCGCGGCTTGGTGTACTTGATTTGCTGAGACCGCAAGTAGCGGATAAACGCTTCTTCCGCTACCGCGATCTGTTCATCTGCAAGAGCTTTGGCCATCGCCCGATGACCTCCTGCCGGCCCAAACTTACTGCTTCCGCCATTCCCGCCGCCGCAATCGTCACAAATTGACGACCACATACGCCAACGCAAAGTAGATCGTCACGCACAAGACGTCGTTCATGGCCGTCACGATCGGTCCGGCGGCGATCGCCGGATCGATGCCCAACCGTCGAAACAAGAAAGGCATGGTGATGCCCAGTATCGAAGCCGCCCCAATCCCCACCAGCATGCCCAAGGCCACTGCATTCGCAATCCGAGTCACCGAAACGCCCGTTTCGAGAATCTCTTGATCCGACAGCAGCATGGGGATCTCAACGTACACCAGGATCCAGGCAATGGCGGCGCAGCACGGCGCGAGCACGAGTGCGATGCCGGATTCCCTTCGGAACGCAAGCCGTACCTGCGTGGCAGCATATTCACCTGTCGCCAGGCCGCGGGTGATAATCGTGGAAGTCTGGACGCTGCAACAACCCGCCAGCGCTCCAATCATCGGCACAAAAGCGACAATCGCCAGCAGCAGTCCCTGGTCGAAATAGCTCTTGACGAACAGCAATACGCCGGCAGTGCCTGCCAGGAAGGCGAACGACGGCAACAGGAATGCCAAACGGATTCCCGATCGGCGTAACGTTGATGAACTCTCCAATTCAGCGGCGTCGGTGCCGGCCATGTGGTAGATATCTTCGTCGGCTTCTTCGGCAGCCACATCCAGCACGTCATCGACGGTAATGTGGCCGACCAGCTTGCCATCGTCATCCACGACCGGCATCGAGGTCAAGTCGTACTTGCGGAAAAGATGAACGACGACTTCCTGATCCTCTTCGACGGTCACGTCGGTCGGCACGGGCTCCATCAAATCCGATATCAATTTCTTCGCCGGAGAAATCAAAAGTCGATGCGGCAAAACGGTGCCCGACAGGCGGCCGTCACGATCGGTTGTGTAGATCTGGAATACTTCACTGTCGATGTCCGCGCGGCGGAGGTACTCGATCGCCTCGCTGACCGTGTGGAGCTGAGGCATGCTGAGCACGTGGGGATTCATCAGCCCGCCGGCTGTGTTTTCGTCGTACTTGAGAAGCTGCTCGATCTCTTCAGATTGCTCGACCGGCAGTCGTTCCAGAAGCTCGTTGGTT
>JADFJZ010000451.1 GCA_022565195.1 Planctomycetota bacterium
ATGAAGATGGTCAGAGGGGCGATCAAGTTGAACTAGGGGGTAAGCAAACGTCAGAAGAGACTGTTATAAATGAGGTATTAAGAGCACGGAACGACAGATTTACTTTGTTGCTGGTGAAGGTCATACTTCCAATTTTGGCAGTACTTTTGATCTTCATAGTGACCTTTTTTCTGTCTCGAGATAAAGGAATAAAATGAAGCTAGGTTACCTATTATTTGTAAGTTTTGGTGTAGTTATTTTACTAATGGCTATTATTGGCTGGATTGCTGTTTCCTATAGTAGTCAAGTCACTGAGTCGTTGGGTATAAGTAGTTCAGTTCCACAATTGCTTCTTATTTCCGAAGTAATTATTTTATTCCTTGGTTTATTCGTATACTTGAGAGCAAGAGACATACGTTGGAGCAGCAAGAAGCGATGGTTGCTCGCCCACCAGGTGCTCAGCGTAAACTCCGTCGTATACGTCGTCATCATTCCGCTGATGGAAAAGGTATGCGCGGCGAGCACTACAAAGTCCTGGAGTCCAAACCGTTCGGCGAAGGCTGTGTGGTCTTGGAGCTCGAGTCCATTGCGAATGATCGCTTCCGGGTGATCGCGAAGTCGTTTCCCGTTGGTGATGTGCTCCTGATTGTCGGCGTGTTGGTTTGCGTGGTGTTGGCGATGATGAGCAAGGTTCGGCCGGGGTTGCCCTTGCTGTTCGGATTGCTGGCATTGTGGCGGCGCTTGCGGCCTGACCTCAAGTGGTGGCTCGTGGTCGGCCCCGTGGCCGTGTTGGCCTTCTGCTTCATTCTTGTGAACGTCGGCATGACCCGTGACAGCCGGATGTTCGAGGGCGCGGATCGGCAGCTTCAAGGGCCCAATCTTGCGCGGGTGGCAATGTCCCTGGGCTGGTATTTCACGCACTACGTCTGGCCGGCGGGTCTGGCGCCGTACTATCCCACGCCATCCCTTGTCGCCTGGGGCGATCGAGCGGTTCTCATTTCACTGGCCATCGTGATCGCCGTGGGCGCGGCGACGCTGATCAGTTGGCGGTGGTCGCGCGTCGGGGTTGTCGGCATGATGTGGTTCCTCGTAACGGTCGGCGCCACTCTGCCGTTCGTGCCGGCCCGGAATCTGTTGGCGGCGGACCGCTATGTGTATCTGTCCAACGTCGGGCTGCATTGGATTCTCGCCGCAGGGATGCTGTTTCTGTTCAACAAACTGTCGCGGGCCGGCACGCTGCAACTGGGGCGCGTTGTGGTGGGGGTGCTGGCGGTCGGCCTGCTGGTGGTTCTCGCCGGCGCCAGCCGGCGAATGACCGATCACTACACGGACAACGACACCCGCATCGCGCGGATCATCGAAATGGCGCCGGAACATTCGACGCTGCGGACCACCCAGGGCTGGTATCACTTCCAGCGGGGCGATTACGTCGGCGCGCGAAGCCTGGCCGATCAGGAACTCGCGATGTTTCCGGATGATGACGTGGCCTACTGCCGGGCGATGAATCTGCGGGCCATGAGTCGTTACTATCAGGAACGGGACGTTCCCGGCGCGGAGTCGGACCTGCGGTCGGCCATGGAGCGCAATCCTGAATTCGCCAAGAGCTACTTTCGCCTGGGATTGATTTATTATGAGCAGGGCAGACTCGCGAAGGCCGCCGAACAGCTCGAAATCGCGGTCGAAAAAGCGCGACGGGAATTCAATCCCGCGCTCAATCTGCTGGGCCGCGTCTGTCGCATGACCCATCAACTGGAGCGGGCGCGGCGGCTTTACGAGCGCGCCCTGGCCAACAGCAGAGGCTATGACATCGAAGCCATCGAAGCGCTGGCGGAACTGGATCTTGAGGCTGATCGCTTTGAGCAGGCCATCGCGCACTACGACGCACTGCTGGCGCTGCGTCCTGCCGGCGTGCCGGCGCGCGTGAACCTGGCCCTCGCACTGCGCTCCGTCGGGCGAAATCAGGACGCGTGGCAGCAGTACGCCTGGCTCCTGACGGAGCACCCCGGAGATCGGCGCGTGCTGACGGCAGCCGCGGATTACCTGCGCAGCGACAGACGATTCGACCTGGCCGCTCAAATCTGGGATGGGGCGCTGCGCGCCGAGCCCCGGGCC
>JADFJZ010000452.1 GCA_022565195.1 Planctomycetota bacterium
GACGGTTGGGACGGCGACTGAAGCGGCATCGATGTGGTCCTTGACTTCATCGACGCGGGCGTAAGCGGCGCAGCCGTACTTGTGTGCGATCTCTTGGGCGCGCTTCAAGTTGACATCGACGATGGCGACCAGTTTACTCTCGGGCAGCTCACTGTAGACGCGGGCGTGGTGGGCGCCCATGTGTCCCACGCCGACCACGACAGTCTGAAAAGGTTTACTCACTTACGAATCTCCCGCAGGTTTTTTCTCGAAATGGGCACGGCTGTCCGCCGGCGTATCGCTGCGCAGCGACTCCAGGTACCGCCCCCGTTTGCCGACCGCAAGCGTGCGTTCGATGAATTGGCAGAGGTATTGAACGTGGGTGTTGTGGCCATTGCGGCTGCGCAATTCTTCGAGCCGCTGAATGAAGGGGGCCTCACGGTTCGAACTCTTGGCGTAGAGCATCTTGTATGCCCGCGAGACGGCCTCGATGTCATCGGGCGACAGACCGCAGCGCTTCATGCTTTCAACGTTTACGCCTCGCACGGTGCTGTCGTAACCTTTGGAGACCATGTAGGGGGGCGCATCGGTGATCACGCGCGAGAGCCCGCCCAGCATCGCGTTTCGCCCGACGGTGACAAAATGGTGAACGCCGGCCAGCCCGCCCATGGTGACGAAGTCTTCGATGTGTACGTGGCCGGCGATTTGGACGTTGTTTGACATCACAACGTGGTTGCCGATTTGAGTGTCATGGGCCAAATGAACGCCCACCAAAAAGCGGTTATGGCTGCCGATCCGCGTCACGCCGCCGCCGAGCTCGGTGCCGGCGTGGACCGTCACACTTTCGCGGAAGTGATTATCCTCACCGATGGTCAGTTCTGTCTCGCCGCCCTTGAATTTTAAGTCCTGCGGGATCTCGCCGATCACGCAGTTGGTGAAGAATCGGCAGTCGGGGCCGACGGTGGTGCGCCCGACGAGGGTCACGCTGTTCTTCAGTTCGCACCCGTCGCCCAGCGCCACATGCGGGCCAATGTAGCAGTGCGGCCCGACTCGGACGTTCCGGCCCAATTGCGCGCCTTCCTCAATGATTGCCGTTGGATGAACCATGTCGCGTGCTTTCATTATTGCCAGGGATCCGCGTCCGCCATCATGAACTTGAGATTGGCTTCGGCAGCGAGCACGTCGCCGACCTTGGCCTTACACCTTACGTGCCCGGTGCGCGATTTGATACGCAGCGCCTCGACTTCGAGCAACAATTGATCGCCGGGCACGACCGGTCGGCGGAACTTGACCTTGTCGATGCTCAGCAGGACGGCCACCTTGCCCTTGAGTTCCAACTCCTGTGACAGCAGAATGCCCCCCATCTGGGCCAGCGCTTCGAGAATCAATACGCCGGGCATGATGGGCTGGCCGGGGTAATGGCCCTGAAAGAACGGCTCGTTGCCGGTCACATTCTTGACGCCGACCGCCCGTTTTGTGCTCTCCATTTCAATCACGCGATCGACCATCAGGAACGGATAGCGGTGCGGCAGGATGCGCCGGATGGCGTGAATGTCCATGACCGGCTTGTCGGCCAGGAGCTTACGCAGACGGAGCGCTTTGCGGCGCGCGAGCAACTGGCGAACTAATTCGTGGTTCAGCGCATGGCCGGACTTGCGGGCATAGATCCTGCCGCTGACGAACTGGCCCAGCAGCGTGAGATCGCCAATCAGATCGAGAATCTTGTGCCGCACGCACTCCTCCGGGAAGCGCAGCTCGTTCTCAATCGGTCCATCGGGGCCGAATACCACGAGATCCTGATACGACAAATGCGTTCCCAGGCCCTGCCTGCGAAGCTCCTCAGCTTCCGCCTCGAGCACGAACGTGCGCGCGGGTGCGATTTCCTCAGCGAACGACTGTTGCGTAATGCGAATGATATAGAATTGCCGGCCGATGGGTGTTTCGTCGCCGTAGTCCAGGAAGTAGTGCACTTCCAGGACGTCCTCACATCCGGGAACGGGCGGCAGGGCGAGCAGCTCCGTATCGCCGTCCCCCACACGGATCATGTCGGAAATGACGAACACTTCCCGTTCGGCATCCTGCGGTTCGATTTCGGCTTCCCGG
>JADFJZ010000453.1 GCA_022565195.1 Planctomycetota bacterium
ATTCGAACCCGCGTCGCGTATCGGAAGTCAGTCGGCCAGAGGCCGCCTGAATGGCCATGGGTGGGCGGAAGCAGGCCGGCACGTTGATCATGTCGCGTTGCGGCTGGTCCGGACGGTAGCTGTTGACCCAGCCCGGCGACATGCCCACCTTGATGACTTCCTCAAGCAGCACGGGGCTGAACAACGTCGGCGAGAGGCCCGGCGGCGACTGTGCGAACACCAGCTTGGTGTTTTCCGACTCACTCTCAAAATGGCTGATGATGTCGTCGATCATTTGTGGGTCGATAAGCGATGCACCGGCCGCGATGCTGACGATGGCGTCGGCGCCGGTCTGGGCGGCGATGGTCAAACACAGGGCGGGGTGCGTGTGCTCGTCGAAGAAGCAGGAATTGCCCATGCCGCCGCGCCAGCTTTCAATGGACCACTTGCGCGCCACCCGCACCGCCTTGGCGGCGACATAATCCGGGCCGTCGAATTTTCTGACTTCAACACCGTCCGCGTCAACCAGTGCGCACACTTGCTCGTATTGCTCCTCTGGACAGACGACCACAAGCGCATCCAGCCGGCGCGCCGCGTGAGCCCGTCGAACCGTCCGAGTCAGGACCGGCACGCCGCACAAATCCTCACTCAGGCGGCTTGCCGTTCCCAGCGGCGAGGTCTTCAAATCAGCCTGGATCACGCCAACGACATTCATGTGGCTGAGGATTCCTCCATGCTCGCGAAGTGATCCATTTTCTGCCGGATCCGCTGCTGCGCGTTCTCCAGAATGATTCGCATGCGCTCGGCGTCCGCTTTCATCGCGCGAACGAACTCTTGGTCGCGATCGAGTTGCTTGCGGGCCCGCTCCTTGCCCTCCGCTCCGGAGGCTTTCAATCGCTGGTCCGCGGAGAACTTGCGAAACTCCGCAAGCTGGGCGCCGGCCTGGATGATCGAATAGGCTCGTTGGTGCTCGCGAACCTTGAGACGCAGGCGATCGACTTTCTTGATCTTCTTGTTGAATTCGGTCGGCTGATCGACGAGCGCTTTGAGTTCGTCGAGAGTTTCCATCGTCTCGTCGCACAAAACCTCAATTTTGCTTATTTCATCGAGGCGCGCTTCGATTTGAACGCGTCCGGCATCGAGCTGGGCCGAATCGAACCACGGCTTGCGGCGGCGGTACGCGAACAGCGCCGAATCGATCGGGCGCGTGCAGTATTGATCGATGACCTCACGCAGGGTCATCAATTCGGAGCCCTGGATCCGCGCTCCGCCCTCGGTGGCGTCGATGATCCTGGCGGAAGACCGTGCGATATCCTTCTCGAACTGCTCCAAATAGTTGAACATCAAATCTTCGGTGTAAACGTCGTCGCCGTCGCAGTTCTTGATCTTCCGCAGCATCGGCTTGCTCCGGACGATGCGCTCCCATTCCTTCATTTCCATCGTGCAGAAACGATTCAGCTCGCTCTGCCAAACTTCGTGGATCGGCATTCCGGGCGCATGGTAGACGTGATCGGTCAGGGCCAGATCCTGGCCGACCATGACGATCGGATTGCACTCCATGTACTCTGCCAAATAGAAGGCCAGATGCGCCACCGACGCTCCGGCGCGCAGGCCGTCGCGCGAACGGTGCGCATCGGCCAAACAAGTCTGGGCAAAACTGCTGCTCAACAAACTCACCGGCCCGCCGAACGCATCAATGACGGAATGATGCGCTTTGGGCTCCGCGACCAAATGCACATCTTGAAAATCATCAATGCCTTCGTAGAACTGGCGCGAGAGTTCGTGATAATCGAGCGAGCAGACGAAATCCGGCACGATGCCGGCGGCGAAGAGCGGCTTGAGCGTGGACTGCACGGCGATGATAACGGCTTTGCCCTTGGCGTCCGCCAAGTGGTGCATGTTTTTCTTCAACGAAGGCCCGGCGGACACGAGGATCGCGGGGAAGCCCGAAAATCGGGATCGCAGTTCGTCGATCGGCGGTGTCGATAGATAGGTCGCAAAGTTGTTGGCGACGTTGCGGCAGGTGGTTTGCGCGTTGGTCACCAGCGTGACCACCGCCGTCTTGGTATACTCGATGAACGCCAGGCACAGCGTCTGCAT
>JADFJZ010000454.1 GCA_022565195.1 Planctomycetota bacterium
GGCAACTGGGGACCCTGCCCGCCGGGCGACGACTGCCCTGCGGACTTCACGGAAGACGATGAGGTTGGGCCGCTGGATCTGGCGATTCTGCTCGACGCCTGGGGCCCCTGCGGCCAACCCCCCGAAGCCATCTGGGGCAACGACTACGTCGCCACGCTCAATTGCGCACCCTGCGGCAATTAGGAAACCGCATCAGCACCCGCCTCCTCGCCCGAAATCGCGCGTGTTTTCTGTTTGACAATGCCACGGTCGTGAACTATATTTGTATACAGACGCAAATGAGCAAACTTAAAGTTAGATCATCTGGCCGGCGGTGTTGTGCGGATATGGGCAAGCTGCTGGAGCCGCGGTTCTTCAAGGCCTTGAGCGATCCGAACCGCATCGCCCTGCTCTCACGGCTGGCGAAGTGTCGTCGGCCTTGCGGCGTTAGCGAGCTGGTGGGGTGCTGCGGCGTGGATATCTCCGTGGTCTCGCGGCATCTGGCGCTGCTCCGCGACGCGGGAATTTTGCGGGCCGAGAAACGCGGCAAAGAAGTGTACTACTCGGTCCGGTGCGAGGAAGTGGTCAGCACGCTACGGCGCATCGCCGATGCCATCGAGGCGTGCTGCCCGAAAACCAAAGCAACACGAGGAGAACGACAATGAAAGAAACAGACCAGGTCCGCAGCAATGTAGCGGAAGCATACGCCAAAGCGGTCACGACACCGTCGAGCAGTTGCTGCCGAACCGAGCCCGTGCAAAAGGGCGTGGCCGTCAAGCTGGCCGGCTACGATCGGGAGGAACTTGATGCCCTGCCGGCTGAGGCGGTGGTCAACTCGTTCGGCTGTGGGAACCCACTCGCTCTTGCAGAGGTACGCGAAGGCGACGTCGTGCTCGATCTGGGTTCGGGGGCGGGCATCGACATCCTGCTCGCCGGCAAGAAAGTCGGCCCGACCGGGCGGGCCATCGGCATCGATATGACTGACCACATGATCGCCAAAGCCAACGAGAACATTGCCGCCGCGGGTCTTGAAAACACGGAAGTGCGCAAGGGCATCATCGAGGATCTGCCCGTCGAGTCGGCGTCGGTCGACTGGGTCATCTCCAACTGCGTGATCAATCTCTCGCCGGAAAAACCGAAGGTCTTCGCCGAGATCGCTCGCGTCTTGAGGCCAGGCGGCCGCATGCGCGTTTCGGATATCGTCGTCGAGCAGTTGCCCGAATGGGTCCGCAAGAACAACAAACTGTACAGCTCCTGCATCGCCGGCGCCATCACCGAGGCGGATTACGTCGCCGGACTGCAAGCCGCCGGATTGGAGAACGCCGAGGCCACCGACCGGTTGGTCTACGACCCACTGCAACTGAAGGCGCTGATCGACTCGGAACTCGAGGAGCCGGGCATCGAAATCACGGACGGCGTCACCGCCGACGAACTGACGAGCCAAATGGTCGGCAAAATCTGGAGCGCCACCTTCACCGCCGCCAAGCCGTGTTGCGGCACATAGCGCGCGACTTTGGACGTCCTTGAGCCGGGCCCTTCAGGGTCCGGACCGTCCGTAGGCCGCCGCCGGGGCGGATCCCTGGCCTAAAGGCCACGGCTCAGCAGGAAGACGCCAAACAAATACCCCTGCCAATCCGCGCACGCCGACTGCTCACTGCTTACTGCTTACTGCTGTCGGCTCTTTCCTGTGCCAGTCGGTGCAAGTCTGGTACGCGTGCGCGGTTTGCAGCAGGCGCTGCTCGGTGAAGGCGGGGGCTTGCAATTGCAGGCCGATGGGCAATCCGTCCGAACTAAAGCCACACGGGATGCTGATCGCGCAGATGCCGGCCAGGTTGGCGGAGACGGTGTAGACATCGGCCAGATACATGGCCAGCGGATCGTCGCTGCGCTCGCCAATGGCGAATGCGGGCGTCGGCGATGTGGGCGAGGCAATGACATCCACTTGCTCGAAGGCCCGCTCGAAGTCCTGTTTGAGCAGCGTACGCACCTTCAGGGCTTTGAGGTAATAAGCGTCGTGGTAGCCGCTACTCAGCGCGAACGTGCCGAGCATGATGCGGCGTTTGACTTCCGCGCCAAAACCCTCCGCACGCGTGGCGGC
>JADFJZ010000455.1 GCA_022565195.1 Planctomycetota bacterium
GGCGCACAATCCGCGCATCCGCGTCGTGCAACAATCGTGCCCGCTGTTCGTGCCCATCGTTGAAGAAGGCCGAGATTTCGACGATCCAATCACGCTGCTGGCCATCCGCGATTACCTCACGCCGATTCGGAAGCTCAAGCCCGATGTCGTGTTGCTGGGGTGTACGCATTACCCCGTTCTGATGCCGGCGCTACAGGAATTCCTCGGTACGGGCGTCGAATTGATCGACTCGGGCGATGCAGTGGCGAGGCGGACCCGAAATATGTTGGCGGATCTGGGCCTGTTGTCGCCTGCGGAGCGGCCCGGTACAGTACAGTGCTATGTCAGCGATTTCCCCCAAAGGTTCTCTGCAATCGGCGCGCGTTTCCTCGGCGAACCATTGCCGCACGTCACCCGGGCATCGGTGGGAAGTTGGCGCCTCTTTCAGTCGAGTGCAAACCGTGCGGCCTCGGCGTAGGATCCTCGCCGTCTGCGCTCTGGCCATCTTGCCGCTCTTCATCGGCGGCTGCGCGAAGGGGCAGCGCAAGTCGCGGGTCTGGACCCAGGGGCAAGCGGAACGGTTGCTGGTGGAGGCTCTGCAGTCGGAGTCGCCGGACGAGCGCCGCCGGGCCATTGAACGCGTAGCCGACTCCAAATACGGCGGGAGTGACGTCAGCGTGGCGACCCTGAGTCTCATCGTGCGGACCGACACCAGCCAGGTGGTCCGCCGCGTGGCTGCTCGGAGCCTTGGCCAAAGCCGGCACGCCGATGCTTTCGAGCCGCTCTTGCAGATCCTCGACGCGCCGAACCATGCCCAAGATGTGCGCGAACCTGATGCGGCGCTGCGGCGCGCATGCCTTGAGGCAGTGGACCTGCTGGTGCAGGCCGGCGCACTTCACGACGACGAGTCTCAGCTTGTGCGGCTGGTGTCTCAAGTGATGCTCACGGATGCGGACCGCGGCGTAAGGATCGCCGCCGCCCAATTGCTGCGCCGGTTTCAGCATCCCGACGCACTCGATGCGCTCATCGGAGTGCTGCGGGTGCCGGAATTCGCCGTGGCTTATGAGGCCGAACAATCGTTGATCGCATTGACTGGCCACACGCACAACCGCCGCTATGACGCTTGGCAGAAGTGGCGGGAGGAAGCGGACGATCCGTTCGCGGACGCCGGGCAAACGCCGCCCGAGTTGGCCGGCGATGGCCGGGATCGACGCTGGTGGCAACTCTTCGGGAAGTAAACCGCGTATGAAAGCACTTGTCTTTGAAGGCCAACTGCGCCTGGATCACGATCGCCCCGAACCCCAGGTGCGCGCGGGCGAAGCCCTCGTCAAAGTGCGACTGGCCGGCATTTGCGCGACCGATCTCGAAATCACCAAAGGCTACATGGATTTCACGGGCGTGCTGGGGCATGAGTTCGTGGGCGAAGTCGTGCGGGGTTCGGATCGCTGGGTCGGGCGGCGTGTGGTGGGCGAGATCAACTGCGTGTGCCGGTCATGTGACATGTGCAGTCGGGG
Organism: Planctomycetota bacterium; assembly: GCA_022565195.1. Next base: position 1,494 of record JADFJZ010000455.1, read on the forward strand.
GCTGGCCAACCACTGTCGCAAACGCACGGTGCTGGGCATCGCCGGGCGCGACGGCGCGTTCGCCGAGCTTCTGGCCTTGCCGGAGGCCAACCTGCACGCCGTGCCGGACGTCATTACTGACGAACAGGCCGTCTTCGTCGAGCCGCTGGCCGCTGCTTACCAAGTGCTCAAGCAATGTCCGATCGAGAAGCACCAGCGTGTGGCTGTTCTGGGTTCGGGCCGGTTGGGTTTGCTCGTCGCACAAGTGATCCAAAAGACGGGCTGCAAGCTGGAGGTCATCGGGCGGAACCCGCACACGCTGTCCTTTTGTGAGAAGCGCGGCATCCAGACGCTGTCGATCGACGACGTGGCTCCGCGCGGCGAGCATGACGTGGTCGTGGATTGCACGGGCAACCCTCAGGCCTTCGGGTTGGCGACGGAGCTGGTTCGCCCGCGCGGAACAATCGTGCTCAAGAGCACGCACGCTTCGAGCGAGCCGCTGAACCTGGCCCCGCTGGTGATTAACGAAGTCACGCTGCTGGGCAGTCGCTGCGGTCCGTTCGTCGATGCGCTGGCAGCGCTGGCCCGTGCCGAAATCCACGT
>JADFJZ010000456.1 GCA_022565195.1 Planctomycetota bacterium
ATTATTCCGAGAGCGCTGACGATACCGCCCACGGCAAAGCCGACGGCAACTTTTACTACGTACCTACTCATCGCGTTCATGCACAACTCCGAGACACCAATAACTCACCGTTCACAGCCCCACGCTAAGCAGCAGGCCGATGAGGGACAGGATTGTCAGGGTTTTGCGGATCATATTCGCTCGCCGCACTCGGAGCAGCGCGGTTCGGTCAGCCCTTTGAGAATGTAACCGCACTTACGGCAACGCGTCTCGCCGTCCAGCCATTCCTTGGGCGTGAGTATGTGTGCAAGCACCGTAGCGATGATAGGGCCGACCAAGAATGCCAAAATGAAGAACAAGGCGGCCAAGTACCAGGTGGCTACTCCCCCCGGAAAGAGAACCATCGACCCCCCTAAGAACAATCCGACTGCAATTCCACCGACGACCACAGAGACGACGATGCGCAGCCACGCTCGCTCAATCTTCATTGGCTACTCGCATTGTCAGGGTCTTGCGGAGCATGAGTTGTGTTGAGCATCCTGACCAGTCCCTTGCGCTCCGGGCTCTGATGGGGTCATTCCTCTATGAAATCGTGTTCGGGGTCGCGGACGGTCAGCACGGGGCAGGGCGCTTTTCGCACGACCTTCTCGGCGGTGCCGCCCATCAGGGCGTGGCTGATGCCGCTGCGGCCGTGGGTGGCGATGACGATCAAGTCGATTTGATTGTCGCGGGCGTACGCGCAGATCTGTACGTGCGGCTTGCCGAACATTGCCTCGGTGATCGGCGCTTTTCCCAAGCCGCCCAGGTGCGCAATCTCGAAATCCGCAAGCTGTTTTTCCGCGAGGCCGGTCAAATCCTCCGGCGGCGGGCCCATAGGCACGCTCTCCGGCCCCAGGCTGACCCAATACTGGCAGGCCTCGTCCACCACGTGAATGCAGTGCAGTTGGGCGTCGTAAGCCTCGGCGAAGCTCACTGCATAGCGGCACGCCTTGAGCGAGAGGTCAGAAAAATCCGTCGGGTACAGGATGTTCTTCAGATCGATTTTCACGCCGCTGCTCCGCGAGACGTTCCATCTTATTCTACGCGACTTGACCCTCTCCGCCCACTACATCTATGATCTGGGGCATGGAATTGACTGTCGTGGAATCGAAACCGCCTCCGCCGGGGCGCCGACTGCCGCCGTGGCTGAAGAGGCCGTTGCCCTTCGGCAGCTTTGGGGCGACGCGCGGGATCATCGCCCGCAGCGGCATCGCCACCGTCTGCGAAGATGCCAAATGCCCCAACCTCAGCGAATGCTGGTCCAAAGGCACGGCCACTTTCATGATTATGGGTCACGATTGCACGCGACGCTGCCACTTCTGCGCCGTCGGCACCGCCAGGCCCGATCCGCTCGAAGCGGATGAGCCGCGGCGGCTGGCTGTTGCGACTGCGGAGATGAGCCTGAACCATGTCGTCATTACCGCCGTGGCCCGCGACGATCTGCCCGATGAAGGCGCGGGCCATTTTGCCGAGTGCGTGCGGCAGGTGCGAGAACGCGCCTCCGATACGACGGTCGAGGTCCTGCCCGCGGACTTTCACGCCCGCCGGGAGTGCATCGCCGAGCTGGTCGCCGCCCGGCCGGACATTTACAACCACAACATTGAAACCGTCGAGCGGCTCAGCCCCGCCATCCGACCGCAGGCGAAATACAAGCGCTCGATGCGCGTGCTGGAGATCATCAAAGAATTGTCGCCCGCCATGCCGACCAAGAGCGGCGTCATGGTCGGGCTGGGCGAATCCTTCGAGGAACTCGTCACCACGTTCCGCGATCTTCAAGCAGTCGGCTGCAACATCCTCACCGTCGGTCAATACTTGCAACCCACCCGGACCGACCACGCCGAAGTCGAGAAGTTCTACACGCCCGCCGAGTTCGACGCCCTTGCCGACGCCGCCCGCGACGTCGGCTTCAAGCACGTCGCCTCAGGCCCCTTCGTCCGCTCCAGCTACAACGCCGGCGAAGTCTTCGCCGCACTACGCCGCCCGGTTCAGCAGGCATGATGGAAGTAATGCGTGAGAACAAGCTATCTGCTCTTCATTGACGAATCGGGAACACAC
>JADFJZ010000037.1 GCA_022565195.1 Planctomycetota bacterium
CCGGGCAACACTTGCGTGTACGTGGTAGTGTCGCACGAAACCACGTTGGTCTGGTGGTTGAGTGTGAACCAGCCCAGATTGGCCCGAATATCGTCGGGCGATTGCTGCACGCCGTCGACCCCATCAGGATTCAGCAGGAAATCGTCCGAGTTCACGAGCATGACGCGCTGCACCGAACTCACCATGGGGCCGCGATCCGTGCCCGCGTCGACCGTCAGCAGAGTCTTCGAGGGTGAAAAAACGCGAGATATGTCGCCGGCCAGGCGTGGCCCGGCCTTACAGTTGCCCGAGGTTTGGCCGCCGAGGCAGTCGCCGGTGCCTTGCGCATCCTGGCCGCCGCCCCTGAAACACAAGGGAATGATCTTGCCTTGCGCGTCTGGGATTTCGGCGCCGACGATATCCTCGTTCAGGGCGTAGCTGAGTGCGCCATAGTAATGTGCCGCCACGGCGTTCGCGGCATCATCCGGCTCAAGGTCGCCGAGCGCCTCCAGGGTGGGTAACCAGCCGTCCTCGCCCACATTGATGCTGTCCGGCCAGCCGGGGGTGCCGATCCTAATCTTGTCGGAAGGACAAACGCCCAGATTGTAGGAGTCTTTCTCGATCGAATTGCGGACAAGGAGCGCGTCGTCATACGAATTCGCGCGGGCGCCCCACTTCCAATTCTTCTTGCCGAAAGTGAAGCCGGCAGCCTCGCCATACGCGACAGGCCAGATCACCAGTTCCTTGTTCCTCAGGCTGGCCAGTGACCCATCGTACTCATTCTCCGGATAGTCATAGTATTCGAACGTGGTGCGCGTGGGGTCGACTCTGTCGACTGCGGATTGTCCGCCGGTACCGCCGACCACCCGCTGGCTGGCCACGAGTTGCAGCCGATCCTTGTGGTCGTTCTGAAAAACGGCCGCCCCTTTGCCGATCTCTCGCTGATTGGAAACACATTTCGTCATGCGTGACTGCTCGCGGGCGCGGGCCAACGAGGGCAACAGAATCGAGATCAACAGGGCGATGATACCGATCACCACCAGCAGCTCGACAAGCGTGAATCCACTGAACCGATGCTTGTTCATAAATCGTCCTCCCCTTCGATAGGGACAACACAGCAAGCCTGCGAACACCGTGCAAGCGCGCTGAAGACAGACATGAGGATCAATGGGAACGTCCCATTCGATCTCAGTGTCACGAACCTGACTCACATTGGAATCGCCGCACTTCTGCGACCAGGCAGCGATTCCTAAAGACACTGTGCAGGTATCGTACCAGAAACTACGACCGTTGGGAAACGATTCTAACTCGTTGCATGGAAAAACGTTACAGATTATAGAATCCAAATCAGGATGCCCGGCGGGCTATATTTGTCCCACAATCGGGACGTATTGCGTCCCGATATCGAGACGAGTATAATAGTGTCGGAGATCGTGTCTATGTTGGCAAAACTCGTCATCCTCAACGGCAAGCAAGCGGGCCAGGCGCTGAGCCTCAATCGGGCGGGCGAAAACATCATCGGCAGGGATGAGTCCTGTGCCGTGGTGCTCAAGGATCCAGCCTGTTCACGCGCCCACGCGAACATTTGGTTCGAAGCCTCGCGCTGGCAGGTGGCCGATCGCGTCAGCGCCAACGGCACCTACCTCAACGGTGATCGCGTTCAGGCCGCCGACCTCAAAGACGGCGACAAGCTGCTCGTCGGCTCCACTTGGCTGCGGTTTCTGACCATCGAAGAACGCGTTCCGGAAGAGACCAACGCCCCGCCGACCTGGATTCTCGAGGACAGCATCAATCCCGAATCGAGTCTGACCTCCATCACCGGCAATCAAGTGGATGAAGTTCAGCGCCGCGACTTGGATTGCCTCGAGCGCGTCTCCGGCGCCATCGCTCACCAGACGGATCCCAAGGCGCTGGTGGAAGAAGCGCTGAAGATCATCACCGAACACTTGCGGGCCTCCGGCGCAAAGATGTTTGGGCGCGAGGGCCGCAGTGTCTTCGCTGAATACACGCGGTCGGCCATGCCGGCGATCACCGCCGACACGATTCGACAGGCGCTGCTCACCGCCGAAGCCGTCCTGGTACCGATCGTCGACGGGACGGCGCGCTCGCGTTGTATTTTCGCTCCGCTGAAGTATTTGAATCAAGTCGAAGGCGTCATTTGGGTCGCCGAGGCGCTGGGGCGGGCGACATTCAAGCATGAAGACCTCTGCCTGGTGGCCAGCATCGCCCACGTCCTGGCTCCGCCGCTGAAGATGCTGCTGGACGTTCAGCAATTGCAGCGCAAGGCGGACAGCCTCATCGAAGCGACGAGCGTGCGCGTGGTGGGGCGCTCGCCGGCCATGCAGGAAGTGCTGCAAATGGTCGCGCGGGTCGCCGACGTCGATCAGACCGTGCTGCTGCGCGGCGAGAGCGGCGTCGGCAAGGAAGTGGTGGCGCGTTTGATTCACGAGACCGGCTCCCGGCGCGAGCAGGCCATGGTTTGTGTCAACTGCGCGGCCCTGGCCGAATCGCTGCTGGAAAGCGAGCTGTTTGGCCATGAGAAAGGCGCTTTCACGGGCGCGACGGCGCGGCGGGCCGGCAAATTCGAGGCCGCGGATCGCGGGACGGTGTTTCTCGACGAACTGGGCTCGATGTCCCTGGCCACCCAGGCCAAACTGCTGCGCGTTCTCGACGGGCATCCCTTCGAGCGGGTCGGCGGGCAGGTGCCGATCCAGGTCGACTGCCGCGTCATCGGAGCCACCAACTCAGATCTGGAAGAACTGGTCCGGCAGAACAAGTTCCGCGAAGACCTCTATCACCGCCTGCACGTGGTCGAGATTCGCATTCCGCCGTTGCGTCAGCGGCCGGAGGACATCGCCGAGCTTGCCGAGCACTTTCTGCAACTCTTCATCGAGCAGACGGGTCGGCGGCTGGCGTTGGAGCCGTCGGCCATCGATGTGCTGCGCCGTCACGACTGGCCCGGAAACGTACGGCAGTTGCGGAACACGATCGAGCGGGCCGCCATTCTCACCACTGGACCGACCATCACCGCAGACAGCCTCGAAACGATCACAGTCACCGGCACGGACGATGGTGAGGTACGATCAATCGACGATGTGGCCCGCAAGGGCATCGAGAGCGCCATTGCCCAGAGCGGGAACATCCCGGAGGCGGCAGAGAAGCTGGGCATGTCCCGGTCGGCCCTCTACCGGCACATGAAAAAGCTGAACATCACGCCGCCGCGGCAAAGACCAACGTAAGCAGAAGCAATCAAGTTGTCCGGATGGGTCTGGCTATCCGCCCTGGGACGCTTCTTCGTACTTCTTGAGCGACTTGCGAAACTCCTTTTCATCATCATGTTGCTGGCGAAGCCGACGGCCAGGCGCTGATACTTCACTGCTTCGCGGGTGTGGCCGTTGTCGAACAGGGCGCGGGCGTAGGTGTCCACGATGTCGGCCTCTTCGCATCCGCAAATGTCATAGCCGGATTTGGCCAGTTCGAGTGCGTCCTTGAAGTATTTCTTGTCCGCGAGTTCGTGGGCCAGCATCGCCCAGGCCACGCGGCTGAGGACTTGGCTTCGCAAGCCGCTGGAGAGCTTGCTGTTCGGGTCGGCGATGTCCCGGCCGATGATCACGCACGTATCCCACTTGCCTCTCTCGACAGCCAGCAGAAGTTCATTGAGCTGCTTGCCGTAGAACTTTTCCTCCGCTGTCGCCTGTGCTTTGGCTTTCTCGATGTCGTACCGGCCGGCGACGACTTCTTCGAGGACCCGATCCATCTCGAAGGGGCTGCCGATCCAGGCGATCTGGCCCTCGCGATTCACGATGAAGGTGATCGGAATGGACATTTGCCCGGCGGCGAACATGTATGAAGCAGTCGTCTTTTGCTCTTTGTCGCAGGCCACCGTGTAGCCGATCTTGTCGTCCTGTCTTTGGACAAACTGAGTCACCAGCGACGGCGGTTCGTCGGTGACCGCCACGACGACCACGTTCTTGTCTCGGTAGCGCTTCTGGATTTCGGTCAAGTGAGGAATCGACATGATGCACGGGGGGCACCACGTGGCCCAGAATTCAATCACGTAAACGTTCTTGTTCCGGCCTTTGGCCAGGTCCACTGCATCGCCCTTGATCCACGCAGCGATTTCCAGCGCCGGCGCGGCATCGCCCAGGCCGAGCGTCGGACCGGAGGTCGCCGGGATTGGCATTTGGGCGCCGGCGGGTGCGGCTGCCATCAACAACAAAGTGACCGTCAAACCACGAATTCGTCCCATTTTCAGTTCTCCAAATTGCTCGGCAGCGTCCGGCGAGCATTCCCTGGCCACATTGGACGCGATCACTCGCGAACGCGGATAGATTCTAGTCCAAAATCATTACAAAATGAAGGTCTCCGTACTGAATCAGAGCCCGGCCGACGTGGCCGGCAACCCTCGAGAGCCTCTATAATGCGCTTGATGAGCAGCCCCGCCACACAACAAACAGTCGACGACTTCCTCAATACCGACGCCATTCCGCTCGGGCCCGAGTTCGACTGCCCTTACTTGCCCGCCCGCAAAGCCCGATTCCGTTGCTTTCTCGCCGGCGAACTCGAACCGGAGATTTACCATGCCCTCATGGATCGCCGCTTCCGCCGGAGCGGCAATATGCTCTATCAGCCGAATTGTCCCGCGTGCAGCGAGTGCCGCCAGTTGCGTGTGCCCGTGGCGGGCTTCAGGCCGACGAAATCGCAACGCAGGATCTGGCATCGCAACCGCGACGTCCGCGCCAAGTTGATCAAACCGCATCTCGACGAGGAAAAATGGCGCATCTATTCACGCTACTTGAAGTACCAGCACGACGGTACGATGAGCGACGAATACGACGACCTGCACAGCTTCCTCTTTTGTTCGCCGGTCCGGTCCGTCGAGTTCGACTACTACCTCGACGATCGTTTGATCGGCGTCAGCATTGCGGACCAGTCTCGGGACGTTCTCAGCAGCGTCTACATGTTCTTCGATCCCGACTACGCAGACCGCAGCCTGGGTACCTTCTCGACGCTGTGGGAACTGGACCATTGCCGCCGCTCCGACATTCAGTACTATTATTTCGGCTTCTACATCAGGGATTGCACAAAAATGAGCTACAAAGCCAGATTTGGGCCGCATGAGATACTCAGCTCCGATAATCAATGGATCCGGCAAGACGCCACTGCCTGAAGTCGGCAATCCGCAGCGTCTGCTAAACGACGAAGTCAAGTTGAGAGATCCAACCGTCGGCTTGCCGTTTAGCAGCCCTACCGATGACGATCGGCATGCGGCCGCGAGTTACAGCCGAAACAACAAACTCAACGCCTCGCGCGGAATTTCATACGGACTAACGCAACAAAATTGAACCTCGACACACACAACTTTCGCCGCATTTTGATCGTCAAGTCCAGTTCCCTGGGCGACATCATCCACGCCTTGCCGCTGCTCAATGGGCTGCGCCGGCGCTATCCGCAGGCCCGGATCAGTTGGCTGCTCAATACCGAGTACGTCGATCTCTTGAAAGACCATCCCCAGCTCGATGAAGTGATTCCCTTCGATCGCCGGCAATTCAAGACCTTGGCCGGCGCCGTGAAGATGACCTTCAAGCTCGGCGGTTTCGCCCGCGAACTCCGGGCCCGCGAGTTTGACTTGGCCGTCGATGTCCAGGGCCTGTTTCGCAGTGGGCTGATGGCTTTTGCGTCCGGGGCGGCGGTGCGCCTGGGATTCACTCCCGCGCGTGAGTGCGCGGGCATCTTCTACAGCCATCGCGTGGCCGTTCCCGACGTAAACATGCACGCTGTCGATAAGAACTACCTTCCTGCACAGATGCTCGGTTTTGCGGACCATCCCGTCGAGTTTCACTTGCCGGTCTCGCCTGAGGCCCGCGAGGCCTTGAGCGTCAAACTCGCCGGGAAGGGCCTCGATGCCGGCGAACCCTACGCCGTGATTGTGCCCGGCTCGCGCTGGGAAACGAAGAACTGGCACCCGGAGCGATTCGCCGAGTCCGTCGCGTATATCCAGAGTGAATTGAAGCTCCGCGCCGTGCTCAGCGGATCCCCTGCGGAAGCCGACCTCTGCCAGCTCATCGCCCAATCCTGCGCGCCGGCGCCGGCCGTCTTGGCCGGTGAGATCGGGCTGGCAGAATGGGTCGCGTTGCTGGGCGGTGCCGCCGTGGTGCTGTGCAATGATTCCGCCGCCCTGCACCTCGCCGTGGCCCTGGGCCGCCCGGTGGTTACGGTTTTCGGGCCGACCAACCCCAGCCGCACCGGGCCGTACGGACAACCGGCCAGTGTGCTGCAAGCCGGTCTGGCGTGCATGCCCTGCTACTATCGCAGGTTGAAGCAATGTCCGATCCAGCATCAATGCATGACCGACATCGACGTCGAGCAGGTCACCCGGGCGCTGGCCACGGCGGTCAGCCAAGCGCGCGATACCCGCACGAATCTGACGCCGACGGCGATGTGACCGATGAACCACTTGTAGCTTGCGCGAGCCAAGCGCCGCGCCGGATGACGGCCAAGCCGCGCCGCGAAGATTGTGCTTGAAAGCGGTGCAAAAGCGCTGTCGCCGCCCTGCCGTCTCGCTACAATGCAGAACACGCCTTTCGTTCTTCAGCGGATATCGCATGACCGAAAGATGGCAAAAACTCAAGCGCTTCATAGTTTTGCGCGTGCTGCACGCCAATGACCCGCCGCACGCGCTGGCCCTGGGTCTGGCCATCGGCGTGTTCGTGGCCATGACGCCCACCATCGGCGCTCAAATGGTCATCGCCGCCGCCATCGCCGCATCTTTCCGGGCCAACAAGATCCTCGCCATGGCCGCCGTGTGGATTTCCAATCCCGTGACCATGGTCCAGATCTATTACGTGAACTGGCGAATCGGGCAGCACTTCGTCGAGACCGGCATGGTCGACGGCGAGTCCGCCGTGCAGGCCCAGATCACCAAGATTATCGAGAGCATCGGCGGGATGTCGAACTTGTTCTTCCATTTGCTGGACAAAGCCTTTTGGTCGGAGGTGCTGCGGCTGGTGTGGGCGCTGGGTATCGAGCTGTGGATCGGCAGCTTCCTCGTCGGGCTGATTTGTGCGCTGCCGAGCTACGCCATCACCCGCTGGATCATCACAGCCTATCGCCGCCGCGTCCCTCGGCCTCGCTTTCTACGTCGAAAGGCCCGCCGATCCGAGACCGCCCAGCCGCTCCCCGGCGCCCGGCCGCAACTCCGAAAACCCCCAGCGTGATGCCCGCGTCACAACCCAAGGAGCCGCAGGCTTTCGCCTGCGCGATTGCTCCCCGAGCCGTGGCCTTCAGGCCACGGACTTTGCTCTGCCTGCGAATTGTAGTTACCATCCCGATAGCATGGCCATGGATACAACTGCCGTCCAACTTGTCCTCGCCTCCAGCAGCCCGCGCCGCGCCGAGTTGCTGCGCGAAATGGGTTTGCGTTTTGAAGTCTGCACGCCGACGGTGTGCGAGCCCGAACCGCGTTCGCCCGGCCAGATCCCGCAACATTGGGCCGAAGCGCTGAGCTACTTCAAAGCCCGCAGCGTCGCCAAAGACCTCCGCGACGGCTTCGTCCTGGGCGCGGACACCATTGTCTCTCTCGACGACGAAATTATCGGCAAACCCGCCGACCTCGACGACGCCCGCCGCATTTTGAACGCACTTGTCGGCACGACGCACGACGTCATCACCGGCGTAACGCTTCTGAACGTCGAAACCGGCGAGCGCCTGATCCGCCACGAGACAACCGCCGTGACCATGAAACCCATGTCCGAGGATACGCTGCAGCGCTATTTGAAGAGCGGTCTGTGGAAAGGCAAGGCCGGTGCCTACGGCATCCAGGACAGCAGCGACGCCAACATCGAACACCTCGAGGGCAGCTACAGCAACGTCGTCGGCCTGCCCATCGAACTCGTCGAACAACTGTGCGCCGACGCCGGCATCCTCGAAGCCGTCCGCGCGTGATTCGCATGTCGCCGCCCCGGGGCGGTCTTGACTATCCTCCGGTTCGTGGCGTCTGCCAAACGGCCAAGCCACTGCGCGCGACGCATCCTGTGGCTTGCCGTTTGGCAGAGGAGGGTCGAGGACTCGACCCGCAGGGCTCCTTCCGGCCTTCAAGCCGCTTCTTGGCCCCTTTGAAAGGGCAAATAGGCGCGATTCACAGCGACAGAGGCCGTTCTCGCTTGAATCGAGTGGGTCATCTGGGTACGATGGCGGCTTGAGGTTCGATAGATGGGAAATGTCGCTTAGAATGGTTCATGTAAAACGAATTCCCGGACGGCCTCAGATAACTGGGGAATGTCAGCACAAATCATAAAGGAGGCACGCTGATGAAGCGTCAAGCTATCGAAGGCAGTTGGAGCACGGCTCTT
>JADFJZ010000038.1 GCA_022565195.1 Planctomycetota bacterium
AACGAGGGCGGGTTCGTGTTCCAGGATGTGTCGGCTGAATCGGGCGTCGGCGCCGCAGTGGGCAGTTCTACGGGAGCCGCCTGGGGCGACTATGACAACGACGGCTGGCCCGATTTGTACGTTCCCAACTGGCAGGGTCCCAGCCGCCTGTATCACAACCTCGGCGGCGGATTCTTCGAGGAAGTTGCAGTGTCGCTGGGCGTAGATGCCTCCGCCGATCCGCTCTTCCAGGCGATCTTCGTCGACTTCGACCGCGACGGCGACGCCGATCTGTACGTGGCCGCTGATCGCGGCACCCTCTGCGAGACGGAGGGCTGGCAGAATCACCTCTTCGAGAACGTGGGCGGAACATTCGTTGATATTTCTGAGGCCTCGGGTACGGCAGCGTGTGTGGATGCCATGTGCATTGCCATCGGCGACTTCGACGACAACCGATACATGGATTTCTACATCACCAACACGCCGGGAGGCAACGCCCTCCTGCTCAATCAGGGTGATGGCACCTTCAGCGAGGGCGCGGCCGACGCCGGCGTTTTGGTGAATCAGACGGGTTGGGGCGCCGTGTTCTTCGATTACAACAACAGCGGCTCGCTGGACCTGTATGTCTGCAACGGCAACGCACCGAATGTGTTGTTCGATAACGACAGTGCCTGGCCCTGCAACGAGGTCAGCGCGCAGATGAATGTGGATGTCGGCGGCTACTCCTACACGCTGGCCACGGCGGACATCGACAACGACGGCGATCTCGATTTTCTTCTGGAGAATCGTTTCGAAACGATTCGGTTGTTCATCAATCACGAAGGCGAGACGCGCCGCTGGGCCAAGTTCGACGTGGTCGGGGAGGGTCCGTCGCGCTATGCGATCGGCGCCAATATCGATGTTCGGACCGGCGCCGACTGGCAAATACGCGAGGTCATCGCAGGCAGCAATTACAAGAACCAGAACGAGCTGGTCCAACACTTCGGTCTCGGTAGTGCGGCCGCGATGGACGAAGTGTTCGTCATGTGGCCCGGCGGAGCGACCCGCACGCTCTACAACCTGGTGGCCAACCAGACTTGGACACTCTATCCGACGGACAAGCTCGGCGACGGCGACCATGATGGCGATCGTGACCTCGACGACTTCGTCATCTTCGCCGGTTGCTACGAAGTGCCGTTTGGTCCGGGTTGCGAGATGATGGACTTCGACGGCAACAGTATGGTTGATATGGCCGATTTCAAGGCGTTTTTGGGCGTCTTCGATGGCACGCCGGCCGACTGCAACGACAACGGCACACCCGACATGGAAGAGATTTTGCTCGATCCATTGCTCGATGAGGACGGCGATGGCGAGCTGGATGAGTGCGACTGCCCGGAAGATCTCGATGGCTCGGGCGACGTCGGGCCCTTCGATCTGGCCCTGTTGCTCGGCACCTGGGGCTCATGTGAGGACTGTCCTGCCGACCTCAACGGCGACGGCGAGGTCGGCCCGTTCGACTTGGCCTTGCTGCTCGGCGCCTGGGGCCCGTGCAAGTAGGAGTGAAGAATGCAGAATTGTGATTGTCAAATCGGGGATTGGAAGCGAATGCTCCCGGCTGCTGTTGCACGGCGTGCTCGTCGTGGATGAGGACATCCGCCCCGTTCTACGTCCGTATTGCAAACGATCGATTTCTTCGCGCGCCGCCCGGATCCTCACCGCAGTCACCCGCGACACTGGTTCACAGCCTCGCTGTCCTCACCCGCCTGCTTGCCACTGGCTACCGACTACTTTGGCGGCGGCCGAAGGCCGTGCCAAGCCCCCGGGCGGTCGGTTCTTTCCCACGTCGGGCTGAATTCCCGGCAACAAACAATTGACTTGTCTCGCCTTCAGCGTTAGTTATGCTGATTTCAGCAGTTACGATAAGTGCAGTGGGGCTCCGCGGCGTCCGAGGATCTTCCAATGACCAACACTCTCACCCGTCTTGCGTTCTCCGTGGCGGTGCTGTGGGTTCTGGGCTTGGGTTGTGGGCCACTGGCGGCCGAACCCACGCGCCTGATGGCCAAACAGCGGCCTCCTATTTCCGATCTGCCGGTGCCGATGGGATTCCGCATCCTGGAAGACGAATCGGAGGACGCCTACACCGGCCGGAGGCGGCTGTACGTCCGCCACGTCTACGTGGGCTCCGGAGAGCCCTTCGCGGTGCGGAATTTCTACCGCGATCGCATGCCGCAGTACAAGTGGCAACTGGTCAATACCGTTCACGTCGCCGGAACCCACTCGATGGTCTTTCAAAAAGGCCAGGAATCGTGTACTGTGACAATTTCCCGATCCAAATCCGGCTGGGGCAGCGGCATTCGGGTCCAGATCATCATTATGCCGGAGGAGCGCGGAGCACAGGCGGACACCAGAGGAAGATGAAGACACAACGACGACAGGAACTCAAAGCCAACGACCTTTCCGTTTATTTGCAGCAGGTCAGCGAGTACTTCAACAAACACGCCGGCATGATCACCATCGTGTCGATCGGTGTGATCGCGGTGGTGGCTGCGGCGGTGTTCGCCAATCGCACTGCCGTTCAACATCGCGAGTATGCCTGGGAAGCGCTTAACTCCGCTGACGTTGCCAGCCGAACCCCTGGGCCCGAGAGGGCGACTTGGCAAAAAGAGATGATCGCCAGTTGGGAGGACATCGTTGACAACTACGGCGACACGGATGTCGCGCCGTTGGCCCGGTATCAAATCATTCAGTTCTGCCTGCGGCAGTTCCTGGAATCTGAGACCGGGGACATGCGCGGACAACTCCTGGACACGGCCGAGAAACATTGCAACTCGACTCTGAACTCCGCCGGTTCCAATACGACGCTCAAGGCTACGGCGCTCAATGCGCTCTCTGCCATCGAGCAGAATCGGTACGTGCTGGACGGAGACCTGGCCCACAAGGAGACAGCAAAGAGCTATCTGGAGCGCATCCGCAACGGCCCGGAGTTTGTCGGGACCGCTTTCCAGGATGACGTCCTGACGCGCCTGAACGAGTTCGACAGCCTGTGGCACCCGCTGGTCCTGCTGGACCCGCCAGTGGTCCTACCAGTGGGCCCGCTAGTGGGTCCGCCGGCGGAGCCCGAACCGGTAGCCGAGCCGGCAGAACCGGAGGACGCGGCGACGCCACCGGCGGACCCACCAGTGGACGCCGGCCCACCGTCCAATGAAGGCGACCCGGAAGAAGTACCCGGCGAGGCCGGCGCCGCTCCGAAAGCCGATCCGCCGCAGGAACCCTCCGATGCGGAAGATGCATCGGACGCCGGCGAAGCCGGTCCAACCCGCTCCGCGGGCGGCGGCGATGCTGAACCCAAAGAGGCGCCCCCAAACCCGTCCGAACAACCATAGATCGGTCTGACTTTCTCACCATCCGCCGCCGATTCGTTGGCATAGAATTGACTGGAGCCCCACTTCTGTTGGGATGGTGCGTGTATGGAAGCTCGTGAACAAGCGGCAGGCGCCCGCGAAAAGCCCGAAGATTCGGCTCAGACGGCCGATTCGCAGGACGCCGCGGTGGAACGCATCACCAAGGTGGTGCGGCGCCGTCTGGTGGGGCGGCGGCTGGATAAGTACCTGCGGGGCCTGCTGCCCCGACTGTCGCGGACGGTGATCCAGCGGCTGATCAAGCAGGGCGACGTCACGGTCAACGGCCAACCGACCAAGGCCAGCTACGAGCCGAACAAGGGCGACGTCATCGTCATATCGGTGCCGCCGCCGGAGCCGACCGACATCGTCGGCGAAGACATCCCGCTCGACATCATCTATGAGGACGACTACCTGCTGGCGATCAACAAACAGGCCGGCATCATTTGCCACCCTGCCCGGGCTTCACAGGGCGGCACAATCGCCAACGCGGCGATGTTTCATTTGAACAACATCAGCCACGGCGACGATCCGCTACGGCCTGGGATCATCCACCGCCTCGACAAGAACACCACCGGCGTCATGCTGATCGCCAAGTGTGATGAGGCCCACTGGCGGATTTCCTTGCAGTTCGAGAAGCGCACGATTCAAAAGACCTACGTCGGGATCGTCGAGGGCGACGTGCAATTGGACCAAGACATCATCGATGCGCCGCTGGCGGCTCATCCGACCATCAAGGATCGATATATGGTGCCCGGCATGCGCCGCGTACCCATGATCACCAAGCAGGCCATCACGCAGTATCAGGTTCTGGAGCGCTTCCGCGGCTTCGCGCTCATGCAGTTGCAGCCGAAGACGGGCAGAACGCACCAACTCCGCGTGCACATGTCGTACATCGGCCATCCAATGGTGGGTGACTTGACGTACGGCGGGCATTTCTTCAGCGAACACGACCTCACCGGCCAGGGCAGCACCGAGCCGTTGATCGATCATCAATCGCTGCACGCCCGGCGAATCAAATTCGTCCATCCCATCAAAGAGACGCCGCTGGAGATCGAGGCGCCGCTCTCGGGGCGAATCGCGCGAGTGGTAGAGTTGTTGAGAGAGCACCGCAAGTTGTAGGGGGCCGGGAAGAGGGAAAGAGATGGATCGAATCTGCGGTGGGAAGGGCTGCTAAACGGCAAGCCAGTGACGAGCCGATTGGATGTGACTTCGACGCTTGAGCGACGCGGCGCATTTGCGTCCTGCATACAGGAACACACAACTCATGGTTGCGGATGTGATCATCATCGGCGGGGGGATTGTTGGGCTGTCGTGTGCCTATCGACTGGCGAAGGACGGTTTGAAAGTCACCCTGCTGGAGCGCGGGCGGTGTGGGCAGCAGGCCTCCTGGGCCGGCGCGGGCATCATCTCGCCGTGCAGTTGGCATCGCAGCGATGACCTCGCGCGGATCCACATGGAGGCTGTGTTCGGGTACCAGCAGTTCGCAGCCGAGCTGCACGAGCGCAGCGGGATCGACCCGCTGTTCCGGCGCTGCGGCGAGCTTCACTTGATCCTTGACGACAATCGCATGAAGATGGCGACGCGCGAAGTCCAGGCCATCGGCGAGCGCACGACGCCCGAAGGCCGGCCCATCGCCAAGACGCTGACGCCGGAAGAGGCCAGGGAACTGGAGCCCAACTTGGCCGGCGAGATGCTGGGCGTGCAACACGGGCGCATGTCGGCCCAGGTCCGCACCCCGAGATTGCTCGAGGCATTGCGCGAGTGCTGCGTGGCGCTCGGCGTTCGGATTGAGGAAGGCTGCGAAGTTCGGGCACTCTTGAAGGACGGCGAGCGCGTGCTCGGTGTGCAGACTCAACAGGGTGAGGCCACCGCCGACGTCACAGCCGAGGGTACGGTCTTGTGCGCGGGGGCGTGGTCGTCGCAACTCGATCCATTGCTGGCAGAGCACATGCCGGTTCATCCCGTGCGCGGGCAGATCCTGCTGCTGAAGATGCCCGATCCGCCGATTCGGCACATCATCTCTCTTGAAGAAGAGCACTTTTACATGGTCGCGCGCGACGACGGGCACGTGCTCGTCGGCTCGACCGAGGAACATGACTCCGGTTTCAATAATCGCAACACCGCACAAGCCGTCGCCCGGCTATCGGCGCTGGCGATCAAGTATGTGCCGATCCTGTCGGGAGCGTCCGTGGTTCGCACCTGGGCCGGGCTGCGTCCCGGCACGCCCGACCGCCGGCCCTTCCTTGGATTCGTGCCCGGTTTGAGCAATTTCATCGCCGCGACGGGGAACTTCCGCACCGGTCTGGCCACCGCGCCGATTGTCGCCGACATCGTGGCTGACCTCCTGCAAAAGGGAATGTGTCAATACAATCTCGCCAAAGCCGCGCCGGGGCGGGAGTATCCGAATTGAGTCAAGTCGCGCGGAGAGTTGACCCGGCACTACTGCGGATGTATCTTCCAAGCGTTCGCGTGTCGATGGCAGAGAGGAACGAACGTCGATTTGGAGAAAGCCAATGGCCATTCGCGTGGGAATCAACGGTTTTGGACGGATCGGCCGAATCGCGTGCCGCGCGATGATGGCCCATGAGACGAAGTTCGACATTGTGGCCGTCAACGATTTGGCCCCGGCGAGTTCGCTGGCCATCCTGCTGAAGTATGACAGCGCTCACGGGCGCTATCCGGGCCACATCTCGCTCAAAGGCGACAATGTGATCGAGGTGGACGGCGACGAGATTCAAGTGCTCAGCGAGCGCAGTCCTGCCAAGCTGCCCTGGGGTGATCTGGGCGTCGATGTGGTGCTGGAATCGACGGGCATTTTCATGACGCGCAGCGGCGAGCGCGGCGGCTATGGCGATCATTTGACCGCAGGGGCCAGGAAGGTCGTGCTCAGCGCGCCGGCGAAGGACGAGCCGGACTATACGGTTGTGCTGGGCGTCAACAGCGACGGCCTGACCGCCGAGCACAAGTGCGTGTCGAACGCAAGCTGCACGACCAACTGCCTGGCGCCGCTTGTGAAGGTGCTGCACGAACGGTTCGGCCTCGAACAAGGCCTGATGACGACGATCCATGCGTACACCAACGACCAAAACGTGAACGACCAGATCCATTCGGATTTGCGGCGGGCGCGGGCGGCTGCGGTGAACATGATCCCCACGACGACCGGCGCAGCCCGCGCGGTGGGACAGGTGATTCCGGAACTGAACGGCAAGTTGAACGGCTTCGCCGTGCGTGTGCCGGTGATCAACGGCTCGCTGACCGATCTGACGGCCGTGCTCAAGAAGAGCGTGACCATCGACGACGTCAACAACGCCATGCGCGAAGCCGCCGAGGGCGAATTGAAGGGCATCTTGTCTTACTGTGAAGATCCGATCGTGAGCAGCGATATCATCGGCGATCCGCACAGTTCCATTCTCGATTCGCTGAGTACGTTGACCATGCCCGCTTCGGGCGGGCGGATGGTCAAGGTGGTGAGTTGGTACGACAACGAGTGGGGCTATTCATGCCGCACTGCCGACATCATCGCCAAGATGGCCGCGCTCTGAGGAATCGTCGTCTTGCAGATTTTTTGTTGATTGGGAACATCCGATGCGATGCATCAGGCAGGTCCATCCGTGAAGAAGTCAATTGATCAAGTGGACGTCGAGGGCAAGTTCGTGCTCCTGCGCGCGGACTTCAATGTGCCGCTCGATCATCAGGGTCGGATTACCGATGATCGTCGCATCGTGCAGGCCCTGCCGACGATCCAGCACATCCTTCGGAACGACGGTCGCCTGATTATGATGAGCCACCTGGGCCGGCCCAAAGGTCGGCCGGATCCCGGTTTCTCGCTGCGGCCGGTGGCCCGTCGCCTCAGCGAATTGCTCGATCAGGACGTGCCGCTGATTGGCGAATACGCCACGGGTGATAAGTTGGAAGTAATCTCATCCCTGCGCAAGGGCAAAGCCGTCCTGCTGGAAAACCTGCGGTTTCATCCGGAAGAGACGATCAAGGGCAGCGATACCGAGAACAACGAGCCGATGAAAATCCGCAAGCGCCAGTTCGCCCGCACAATCGCCGATCTGGGCGACGTGTACGTCAACGATGCGTTTGGGACGTGCCATCGCGACAATGCGTCGATGGTGACTGTGCCGCTGCTGATGGATGACAAGCCGCGGGTCACGGGGTTCCTGGTTCAGAAAGAGTTGAAATTTCTTCGCGAGGCTGTGGTCGATCCCGCCCGCCCGTTTGTGTGCCTCCTCGGGGGCGCGAAAGTGTCAGACAAGATCGGCGTGATTGAAGCGATGATCCCGCGCTGCGACGCAATCATGATCGGCGGGGCGATGGCGTTCACCTTTATGTTGGCCCGTGGCGACAGTGTCGGCGACAGCCTGGCTGAGCCTGAGAAGACCGATCAAGCCAAACGATTGATGGAGTTAGCCGGCGACAAACTGAAGCTGCCGGTGGACATTGTTTGCGCCGCCGAACTGAAAGAAGGCGCGGACCACGAGGTGATCAGCGGAGCGATCGCTTCCGGAAAGAAGGGTTTGGACATTGGCCCTCAAACCGTCGCCGGCTACTGCGACATTCTCGCGACAGCCCGGACCATCGTGTGGAACGGACCGATGGGCGTTTTTGAAACCAAGCCTTTCGACGCGGGCACACTGGCGATCGCTCAAGCGGTCGCCGAGGCGACCGACGGCGGGGCGATCAGCATTGTCGGCGGCGGCGACAGTGCCGCCGCGCTCATCGCGGCGGGGATTGAGAAGCGCATCACGCATGTCTCCACCGGCGGCGGAGCATGCCTCGAATTTCTCGAAGGCCGGCAGTTTCAATCCCTTGAAGTGCTGGACGATGCCTAGGATTGCGTTTCATAAGTAGCTCGACGGTGCGTCCGACTTCGAGGCGACCCCGCGCTGGCGCTTGGGGCTCTGACTTGCGCCGGTGACACTCGAATCAGAGCCCGGAGCGCGAGCGACGGGTCAAGCTC
>JADFJZ010000039.1 GCA_022565195.1 Planctomycetota bacterium
GACGTCGGCGACGCACAGCGATTGCTCGAGCCGGAAGTCATCGCCGGCGACTCGATACTGCGGCGGTTGGGCCACCGATCGAAAGTACTTCAGAATCGGCTCGCGTTCGGGGGATGTGCCCGGCAACAGCAGTGTCAGTCTCGGTTCGAGCCGTGCTGCGGTCTCGATCGCCCAGGCTCCCGCCCAATGGCCTGCCCGGACACACGGCGAAGGCGGCAGCAGGACGACAATGTGTTCGTCGTCAAGCTGCAATTGTTCTCGCAGGTCGGCATCCCGCTTCAGGCGGTTAATCAGGCCGAAGTCGACGCCGGGCCTGACGACCGCGCAGCGTTCGATCGGCACGCCGTGCTCGACCAGGCGCCGTTCGACCATGGCAGCGTGGCACAGGATGCCGGTGTGGGGCCGTTGCGCCAGAGCGAGGAGGCGCCCGGCCTGTGCCGGGACCAAGTGCGGATCCCACCGGCTCACCGCCATCGGGGTCGTGCGGTCGCTGGCCAGCGTCGCGACGTACGCCGCCTCGAGGCTCCAGGCGTGGATGAGGTCGATGCGGTGCCTATGCAGGAGCCGTCTCAGTGCGGGCGCCGCCAGGAAGTGCAGCCCGAAACGCACGGGCACTCGTCCGACGATGCGGTCGCTGGCGAATGGAAAGTGGCTCACGCCGCCGGAGAGCGGCGCCACGAATTGGGTCCAGCGATCCGCGCTCAGGCGTTGCAGGAGTGGGGCGAGCGCCAATCGCAGTTCCTGCGGATCAGACGCGTCGATCAAATGGAGCACACGCGGCATGAAGTGATTGTAAAGGTCAGACGCCGGATTGCAATTGCGCGGAGCGGCGGGGTGCGTTCATACCGGTTTACGGTGGTCGTAGAACAGCTTGGCGACATCTTCGGCGGCTTCGGTGATGAGCATCCTCGCGATGTCTTCGTTTCTCTCATACTCAGTCAAGTCGCGGGCGCTCTTCTTGGCCGTGACGTACCAGCCCTCGCGCGAGGCCGGCCACAGACGCATCTCGGCTTTGCTCTTGGAGTGAGGATCAAAGACCTTGACGCGCAACGTGCATCGGGCGGCCTCGGAGACGGTATCGAAATTGGTGGTCGCGACGAACTCGCGCACCTGCAACCACAAGACTTGTTTTGCTCCCAAATCCTTGCCGAGTTCACTGATGGAACGTTCGTTGAATTTCGGATCCACCCGCCGCAGCGCATTGACTTTGTGGCTGGGGAAGACGCGCTTGACTGCCTTGGCCTGGCGGAGGTGCTTGCCGATTTCGTCGATCAGCAAATCGCGCGCCGGGGGCCAGGTCAACTGATCCCAGTCGTCATCCACGAGAATCAACAGCGGCCCGTCGGCCAGCTTGAACTCGGCGGCGACTTTGGAGCTGTGGGGGAGAAACAAATGATACAAGAGTCCGCCGAACGTCTCGCCCGCGCAGCCGGCCAGCATAAACAGGGCAACCACGCATGGCGCTAACCGTTTCACTTGACGGCCTCTTTGTATTCGTGGAACTTGCGGGCCACCAGGCCGCCGAACGTTTCGTAGGCGAGCTTGCGGATCAGCATGGCGTTGGACTGCGTGAACTGGGCCGGCCGCTTGGGCACCAGGGTGGTGACCGGCGCCAGCGTGTAGGCGCGCGGTACGAAGTCCTTGTGTTCGAGGTCGTAGACTGTCACCGAGGCGCGGATCTTCGCTTGCAGCAGGTCGGGCACGAATGGATCGCGCAGGGTGAACTCCAGGATCTCCATGTACACGACGAAGTGCGTGCCGAACTGCCGGCCGATCTGTGCGGGATCGACCACGCGCCCACCCCGGCGGTCAATATATTGCTCAATCTCCATCGCGTCCGCGAAGCTGAGCTTGGCCCGGACGCTCGCCGCGATTTGATCGGCCACGTGGCTGGCGAGTTCCAGGCGGACGTTGGGATAGTCGTACAGCGTTTCCGGATGGACCCACACGACGACCGCGACCGAGCCCTCCAGGTGGGCGAACTCTGCGGGGACCGTCTGCTGGGGCTCGGGCAGGAAGAGCGCGAGCCCTTTGAACCAGTTGCACCCGCCACACATCGTGGCTCCGAGCAGGAGCAATACGAGTTCAATCCGGACGCGTCGGCGAGGGTGTGTTGGGATCACTTGGTCTGCCTGCGTTTTGGGGGTCATAGCTGTCAGCTGTCAGCCGTCAGCTGTCAGCTATCGGCTATCGGCTGTCGGCTGTCTTCCACACGGGCCGTCACTATACCGCAACTATCCATTCAATGCCAAATGGCGAATGATCTTGAAACCCCATGCCAATGCAAAGAACACGAGGACGCCCACGGCGACTCGGTTTGGCGAAATCCGATACCAATTGATCCGCCAGACTTTGCCGCTGATCAGCACAGCCAGCGACAGCGGCACGCACAGGATGGCGACCAGCGCTGTCGCGAAGCCGAACGGCTGAGCCAGGACGGCGGTCGGCCAGCGCCCCCGGACGGTACGGGCAAAGGCCGTCGTCATGCCGCACGTCGGGCAGGGGATCCCGCTGTACTGCACCAGCGAACACGGCGGCAGGCCGAGTTGCCGATGCGTGCCGACGCCGTGTCCATCGGGCCGAAGCCAAGCGGCCAGCCCCAGCAGAACAGTGCAGCCTGCCAGCACGAGTGCCGCCTGAACGCGGACTTGAACCGGCTTCGAATGGCGCACTCGGCAGATCAGCGGACCCAGCGGGTGACCCAGTGGGGAACCCAGTGGGTGGCGCGCGGATGCGGGTCGGACAGCCCGCGCGGCGGGTCGGGCTGTTGGTGGGGCGGCGGCGACCTCCAAGTCTTGCGGTTCGATCATCCCCTTGAGCATAGGCGCAAAGGCCGGGTCAGGTCAACCAATCAGCGTGGATCGAGGGCCGTGGTCGATTCAGGGCGGGGTGCTAATCGGCAAGCCAATGGGCGGATTCTTCCGGTTCGGTTGGTTGATTCTGTGGGTTGCCGTGTTGCGGCATACGCTCCAGGATCAATTGTTGCGGCGCGCGAGCGACAGAGTTGCTTGGCCGTCCGAGCATTGGAAGTGCGCTTTGTTGCCCTCGACGCGCAGCAGTTCGGCGTCGTCGACCTTCTGCCCGATGCGCACGACGCGCCCGTCGACGATGGCGGACTGGCCGACAAAGACGCCGCTGAGGCGGTGGGCCTCGATGAACTCGGCGACCCGGGGCGGTTCACCGGGTCGGCGCCGGAGGGGCGCGGTTTCGGCATCCCGGTCGCCGGTGTTCGGCGCCGAGTTGCGCCGAGCGACTTCCGGCGGTGGTTCGAAGGGATTGGGCATAGGGCGAGACCAATCCATGCTGGGGAGGTTCTCGGGAAACTGGCGTGGCATGTCGTAGCTGGGTTCACTTGGATTTACCTTAGCGAGCAATGTAGGCTCGAGGGTCTCCGATTCGATCGGAACGGCATCCGCGGCTTTTGGGCTGCCGATCACCCAGTGGTCCACAGCAAAGGCAGCGGCCGCCACAATCATGATTGTTCCGTAGAGTTTCTGCTTAGTCTTGCTCATCATGCATCACTAGTAAATGTAGCGGTCGGCGTCTCTGCCGGCCGACACGCAGCATCGGCCGCTCCATGCGGCCGCCGATCAAGTTTCGTCGTCCTGCTCATAGCTCGAATAGAAGTTGACGGTGATTTCCAGGTCGTATCGTTGCCCGTGGCCGGCCGGCGTGCCGGCGATCGGCTTGATGGACAAATGGCTGATGTCCGCCCAGGTGGCGCTGCGTTCGAAGGCCTTGAAGAACGACATCAACTCGAAGTACCCGACCTTGGCAGTGAGGCTGAAGGTCTGCTCGGCCACATCAACGGCGCTGCGCCATTGCACGGGCATGATTTGAATATCGTTGAAGCCCTGCCGCTCGGCGAGGTCACGAACCGCGCGCAGCCGATCCTGGACCGGCAACTGGTCGTCGAGCTTGCCCTCGCGCCGGGCTTTCTCCTTGAGCGTTTGCCATTCGGCGACGTTGCGCTCGATGGCCTTCTGCAATCTGGAATGTTCGGTCTGCATTTCAGCTTGCAGATCCATCAATTGGTCGAGCTGGTCCGCTGCGGAGTGAGCCTTGAGCGGCCCGAACCATGCAGCTACGCACAGTGCCGCCAGGACCGCCACGCCGCCGATGGCGTCAACAAACGTGAGATGTATTCGTGGGGAATCCATCTACCACTCGCACTCCAGTATGAAATGCGTCACCTTGAGGCCGCCGGCACCAGTGCCGGCCACATCGCCACGCACGGAGCGGATGCTCGCGTTTTCGAAGATGCCCAGGTCATTGACGGCATCGACGAAGGCGTAGATGTCTTCCAATCCGAGGGCCTGACCCTCCAGGAGCAGGCGCCGCGGCCCCGCTTTGCCCACCAGCGTGTCGTAGCCCGCGGGCGTCGTGGTAGCGACTTTGGAGCCCGCGCTCCGTCGCGGGGAGAGCGGCGCCGTGGTTCGCGCGCTGACCGGCGGCTTGGCGGGGTCGGTCGACAACTGAATGAGCCACACTCGTTCCGGTATCGCGTCGGCGATGACCGAGATCATGTCCGTCCACAGCCGCTTGTAGCGCAGCTTCTCCGCTCGGGCCACTTCTTGGTGCAGCATCAGGAGCCGCTTGGCGCTCTGCCCGCGTCGGGCGTGGGCATGATCCAGTTGATCGGACATCGCCGCGACCGCCGTACTCTGCGAATTCAACTGATACTCCGCGCTTAACTCACGAATGACGGGGATCGATGCGAAGATCCAGGTCACGCCGCCGATGATCAGCCACGTGCGGACACGGCGAATCTTGCACCGCCGGAGCAGCAACTCGTGAGGGATGAGATTGACACTAGGCATGTGCTGCCCCCTGTAGTGACAATCCGCAGGCCAGGGCGCAGATCTCGAGAGAGTCATTGCCCGCCAAACCGCTGATCAACGATTCCGTCTCTCGAGAGGCGCAGCGACTGACCGGCAGACTCTCGATGCCGAGCTTCCCGGCGAGATACTCGTCCAGTCCGTTCATTCGGGCGCCGCCGCCGACCAGAACGAGAGTGCTCGGTGTGTACGTCGGATAACATTGCAGCACGTACTCGTAGGAGCGTTCGAGTTCCAGCGACATGCGTTGAAGATCGTTGCGCAGGATGCCCAGAATCAGCGCCGACAGTTCTTCACCCGAGGCCGTCTGATGCTCGGCGTCGGCACTGGTGCCGGCGGCCAGTCCGAATTCGCGTTTGTTTCGCTCGGCGGTTGTCTCGCTGACCTGCAGCGCCGCGGCGATTTGCTCTGTCCAGCGGCGGCCGCCCATCTCCAGAGAGCGTATGATCACGGGGGTGTCATCTACACAGATGGCCAGGCGGGTGAGGCGGTCGCCAAGGTCGAGAATGCCCCACACTTGTTTCGGCGGGCGGCCCCGCAGACGCCAGATCAGGCTGGCCAGCGCGCAGGCGGCCACATCGACCTTGGTGCATTCCAACCCGGCAGCGCCACAGAGATCCAGACGCCTTTCGACCTGGGCTTGGGACACGGCGATGCCCATGTAGGTGGCCTTTGAACGCTGCGTCTCGGGCAAAGGCCAGATCGCGGTCTGCAACTCCGTCTTGTCCAGTGCGGTCAGGCGGTGGATTTCCCACGTGGCGGCTTTGAGCAGTTCCTGCGGGTCTGTCACGTTGTCTGCCCTAGGGAGTTCCAGCGCATGGGTCTCGATCACCGGTACACATAAGCTGGTGACCACGGATCGACCTGCGAATCCACTTTGGGCGACGAAGCGCGAGGCGTGCTCCTCCATTGCGTCATCATGTAGCGGGCTCTCCGGTGTGGAATCCGGCGGCACCGGTGCCGGCACCGGTGCCGGCACGGGTGCCGTCCAGACAGCCGATCGATAGATGGACAGGACGGCCGCATGGTCTTGCAGCTGTACCAGGCGCAGCCCGGCCTCGCCGATATCCATTCCGATCGGCAGGTACGTTCGGGGCTTATTGAACAGTGCAACACTCATGACTCAATCCAAATGCGGAATTCGGAATTCGGAATTCGCTCCGCCGCGGCGATCCACAATTGGAACGCGCTCCCCTGCGGGTCGCCGCTAAACACTCTACTGACAACTGAGGACTGAGGACTGAGGACTGAGGACCGATAACTCTTGTCCGCATTCCGCACTCCGCATTCCGCATTTCTCCCTACCCCGCCATCGCCGCCAAATCGAACAACGGTATAAACAACGACAGCGCAATCGCGCCGACCACGAAGCCCATGCCGATCAAAATGATCGGTTCGATCAGTTTGGTCAGAGCGTCGATCATTTGGGCGTTGTCTTCATCCTGGATATCCGCGACGAAGAGCATGGCCTGATCGAGGTGGCCGCTCTCTTCGCCGATCACGACGGCTTGTGCGATCGAGGGCGGGACCATGGCCGACCTTGATACGGCGTCGCCGAGACGGTCTCCCTGCTCCACTGTCTCGGTCATCGTGGCAAGCAGGGTCTGATAGTCTTTGTTGGATGAGATTCGACCGGCCAATTGCAGCGTTTCCATCAGCCCGACGCGACTCTCCAGCAGCAGACCCATGACGCGGTACATTTGTGCCAAGAGCAATCGGGCGAACAGCTTTCCGGCAAGCGGGATCCGCGTTTGCCAATCGCATAGCCTTTGCCGCCCGGCGGCGGTCTTGCAGAGCAGCACCACCACAGTGACCGCAACGACCCCCGCGCCCAGGAACCAGGGCCAGTTTCCGCGCAGAAACAGCGACACACCGAACATGAGTTTGGTAGACCAGGGCAGGGGTGAATTCAGCGAGGCGAACAACGCCTTGAAGCGCGGGACGACAAAGACCACCATCGTCATGATGATCGAAAAGCTCAGGCAGATCAAAAGTGCCGGATAGGCCGCTGCTGAGATGATGCGGTTGCGAATCTCTCTCTTCCGCGACACCATGGTGGCCAGGCGGGTAAACAGGTCGGGCAAGTTGGCGCTCATTTCGCCCGCTCCGACGACGGCGATGTATGTTTCGGGAAAGGTCTGCGGGAACGCTTTCATGGCGTCTGCCAATCCGCGGCCACCTTCCATATCGCGCCGGATCTTGTCGATCACGGATCGGGACGTGCTCTTCATTTGCTTGGCGATTGCGACGAGTGCCGGCACGACCGGGCTGCCCGCCCGCAGCAGCATGGCCATCTGACGCGTGAAGAGCAGCAACTCATTGAGCGTAAGCCGGCTCGCTTTGGCGCCGGCGCCGACGTGGGTGCCGCGCCACACCCGCTTCTTGCCGCTGGATTCCTGAATATCTGTGATGAACAGGCCTTCCTGGCGCAGCGATTCAATCGCCTCGGGGATGCTGGAGGATTCGATGACATCTGCCACCGTCGCACCGTTGCGATCAATGCCCTTGTACGCCAGTTTCATGCTTCAACCTCCGCCTCTGTCGGCGTCGGCGGCGTTCGGCTTTCTTCATCTTCCGACGGCAACTGATCCGTGGAACTCACCCGCAGAATCTCCTCCAGACTGGTTTTGCCTTCTTCCACCAGTGTCAGCCCCTCGTCGCGAAGCGAAATGAAATCGGTCCGTGTGAGGTACTCTCGAATCTGCTGCTCCTCTGTCTGCTGGTGAATCAGGCGTTCAATCTCGGCGTCCACGAGCATGACTTCATAGACGCCGCAACGTCCCTTGAATCCCGAATTGTGACAGCGCCGACAGCCCTCGCCGTGCTGAAAGACATCGGAGGAGCGTCCGGCCCAGCCGGC
Source organism: Planctomycetota bacterium (assembly GCA_022565195.1). The sequence continues at coordinate 7,699 of JADFJZ010000039.1, forward strand.
CCGTTCCAGGACGTCGGCCGTGGGGTAGTAGGACGTCTTGCAGTGCGGACAGATCATGCGGGCCAGCCGTTGCGATACGGCGCCGATCAGTGCCGTCGCCAGCAAGTAAGGCTCGATGCCCATGTCCAGCAGGCGCGAGACGACTCCGGGCGTGTCGTTGGTGTGGATGGTCGAGAGTACGAGGTGACCGGTCAGCGCCGCCTGAACGGCGACGCGGGCGGTATCCTCATCGCGAATCTCGCCGACCATGATGATATCGGGATCCTGCCGCAAGATGGATCGCAGCGCCCGGGCGAAGGTCATTCCCACTTGAGCATTCACTTGTATTTGGTTGATGCCTTCGAGCTGATACTCGACAGGGTCTTCGACTGTGACGATGTTGACTGAATCGTCGCGCAGCAAATCCAATGCCGAGTACAGGGTCGTGGTCTTGCCGCTGCCGGTTGGGCCGGAGACCAGCACCAGTCCGTGCGGCCGGCGAAGCATCTCTTGAAACCGCGTGAGCGACTTGCCGCGCAGCCCCAGGTCTGCCAGTTCAAAAGATATATTTGCTTTGTCGAGCACGCGGATGACGACTTTCTCGCCCAGGATGGTGGGCATGGTCGACACGCG
>JADFJZ010000040.1 GCA_022565195.1 Planctomycetota bacterium
GGGCAGGCCCACGCCGGAAATCGCCAGCACGCCGACGAAAAACGTCCAGCAAGTGACGGGCATCTTCTTGTACAGCCCGCCCATCTTGCGGATGTCCTGCTCGTGGTGGCAGCCTTCGATGACTTGGCCTGAGCCGAGGAACATCATGGCTTTGAAGAACGCGTGCGTGATCAAGTGGAACAACGCCGCCACCCACGCGCCGACGCCGAGTCCGAAGACCATGTAGCCGAGCTGCGACAGCGTGGAATACGCCAGAACCTTCTTGATGTCGGTCTGCACCATGGCGATCAGAGCAGCCATGGTCAGAGTGATGCAGCCAATGACCGCGATGATGCTCTGCGCGTCCGGCGTCAGTAGCGGGAAAATACGCGCCACCAAATAAACGCCGGCGGCCACCATCGTCGCAGCGTGGATCAGCGCGCTCACCGGCGTCGGGCCGGCCATCGCATCCGGAAGCCAGACTTGCAGCGGCACTTGAGCGCTCTTGCCGATGCAGCCGCAGAACAGGCACACGCCCATAAACGTCGCGACGGTGTAGCCGTGAATGTGCCAGCCGAAGACATTGATGGTCGCGTCAAAGATTCCCGTCTGACTGGCGTACTGGCTGGCGAAGACAGCAGCCGCGCCGTCGATCGAGACATCCTTGAGAAACACAACGATGCAAGCCAACCCAACCATGAAACCGAAATCGCCCACGCGGTTGACGATGAAGGCCTTCATCGCCGCATCGGAGGCGAATTTCTTGTCAAAGTAGAAGCCGATCAGGAAATAACTACAAAGGCCGACCAATTCCCAGAAGATGAACAGGAAGACGAGATTCGCACTGATCACCAGCCCCAGCATGCTGAAGGCGAACAACGACAGGAACGCGAAGAACCGATGGTATTTGCTGGTGCCGTCTACTTCGTCGCTACGGCCGGTCATGTAGCCGCGCGAGAAAATGAAGATACAACTGGAAACCAGCGTCACCATGAAGAATATGATGATGGACAGGGAATCGAGCTTAACGGCGGCGTAAATGTCAATATCGCCGAGCGCTGCCCAGTGATAGCTGATGGCCTGCTCGCCGGCGGCCAGACGCTCCGTCGCGTTCATGCCCAGCCACTTGACCAAGACAAAAGACGACAATCCCAAGCTGCTGAGTATGCCAAATATCGCCGGCACGGACGCGCCAGGCTTGCCCAGGCGCGGACCGCCAAACGCCAGGATCAAGAACATCAGCAACGGGACGAACACGCCCGCCACCAAACAAAGACTCAATGTTGTTCCAACTTCCATCACTTTATCCGTAGCGGCCGGCGTCCCCGCCGGTCGAACTCATCTACTGCTCCAGCCCGCACGTTGAAATCTGCCGCACCTGCCAAACAACAAAGTCACATCGAAAGAGCCCGCCGTTGGCTTGCCGTTTAGCAGCCGTTCCGAAGTCAATGGGATGCACACCACCCACCAAACGAGCAACATTGAAATCACCGACCAACAAGAACATCACTATCCGCTCAACTGCGTGCCTTTGTCCACGTCGACGCTGCCGAAGTTCTTATAAAAGTTCATCACAATGGCGATGGCAATCGCCGCCTCCGCCGCCGCCAGCACAATCACAAACAATGCAAAGACCTGGCCATCAAACCCGCCCGTCTGATACCGAGAAAACGCAACCAAATTGATATTGCTCGCATTGAGAACCAATTCCACACCGATCAAAACGCCGATCATATTGCGCTTGCTGGCCATCACCCAGATACCAATACAAAACACCATCGCCCCAAGAACGAGATAATGTGTCAACCCAATTATCGCGAGAAACAACATGCGGTTTTTGTCTTTCTGCTTTTTCTCTTTTCTCTTTTCTCTTTCTAACTTCTCTCTTGCTTTGCCAAATAGGCCGCGCCGATCATAACCACCAGCAGCAGCACGCTGGCCACCTCGAAAGGCACCAGGTAGTTAGTCAAAAGAGCCTTGCCAAGCCAGGCTACCGTACTGCTCTCGACGCTCGGCTGGCCCTGCCAATCCGCCCGCAGGATCACGAACGACAGAGCGGCGCACAGTCCCGCGCAAATCACGCCGCCGGCAACTACTTCGCTGCGCTTTACTTCAAACTTCAGCCACGGCGAACTCGAAGTCAGCATGATGCCAAAGACGACAAGGACCAGAATGCCGCCGACGTAAACGATGAGCTGCGCCGTTCCGAGAAAGTAGGCCTGCAACAGAAAGAACAGCATCGCCACCGCGCCGAAGGTCGCAAACAGGCACATCGCCATCCGCACCACACTGCCCGACAGCACCACGCCCAGCGCCGACAACACCGTGGCCCCGGCGAAGACATAGAACAGCACATCCTCCTGCCAATTCTGCTCCGCCGTAATCCTCACATCACCCGCCGCCGACTCCGAAACCGGCACCGTCTGCGCCATCGCAGCCACCGGCAACCAAGCCAAAAGAATCAGCACAACCAGACGTAAAACCACCAAACGACTCATCAATTATCCCGACCAAGTGAATAAACGCACCAACGACTCAACGCCCATTCATATTTGATATTTCACATTTCATATTTCATAATTCGTAATTCATAATTCGTAATTCCTCAAGATCCCGGCAGCGGATCAATGGCCAGGTAGCCGACGAGCTGCCTTCTTCCCAGGAAGCCACGAATGGCCACCGCAACGAACGACAGCACGATCAGCGCGCCCACACCACCGAGAATATAGCTCACGGTGCCGGCCAACATGCTGCCTTCCGGAACCAGCAGGATCCAGGCAGTATTGCCCAATAGTAGAATCATCACCATGGGCAGCAACACTTGTACGCAGGCGTACAGGACTTGATCGATCCGAATCCGCGGCAATGTCCAGCGAAGCCAAAGCTGAATGTAAATCAAGAGCGCGCATTTCAGAATGAACCACAGCGGCCCGCTGCCCAGGATTCCCATGATTAACGTCTTGCCAAGGCCCTCTTGAACTTTCCAGAAACCGGTCAAGTGGGCGGACAGCCAAGCTTCTGACAGCGGCGAATACCACGCGCCGAAGAACAGGATCGTCGCCAGGCCGGCAACGACGAACATGGCGCAGTATTCCGCAAAGAAGAACATCGACCAGCGGAAACCGGAATACTCCGTATGGAACCCCGCCACCAACTCGCTCTCGGACTCTGCCAGATCGAACGGCGCCCGCTTGCAACTCGCCAGCGATGCAATGTAGTACGCCAGCGCCGCGGCAAACATGAACGGATTCGCGAAGCAGAACCACGTAAACCAGCCGCCGGCCTGCTGCTGGCCCACCACGCTGAGGTTCAGCGTGCCGGCAATCATGACCGGCAGCAGCAAGGCCATGCCCATTGGGATCTCGTAGGACACCATCTGGCAGGCTTCGCGCATGGCGCCCAACATGCTCCATTTATTATTGGAGGACCAGCCGGCCAGAATGACCCCGACGACCTCGATGCCCAGCATCGCCAGTATGAAAAGCAGGCCCACGTCGGTGTTGCGGAAGATCCAATAACTGCCGAACGGCAGCGCGGCAAAGGCCACAATCGTCGGTACGAACGTCAAATAAGGCGCCAATCGAAACAGCGGCCGATCGCCTTCTTTGGGAATGAAATCCTCTTTCGCGACCAGTTTGACGGCGTCCGCGAGCGTCTGCGTCCAGCCGTGCCAGCCACCGACGCGCATCGGCCCAATCCGGCTCTGGATATGGGCGCTGACTTTTCGCTCCCACCAAATCGCGAACAGCGGAATAAGCGAGATCAAAATGAACACGCCGGTCAGGGCGAGCAGATCGCGCACCAGCTCGTGGCCGACCGGATAGAGCGCATACGCCAGCCATTCCCACGAGGGACCGATGTGGGCCGCGACGCCGGCTTGCGTTTCCGCCAGAGACAGCGTGCCGCCGAAAAAGGACAATTCGACGGCATTGTTGATCGCCGCGTCGTGCAGGAACTTCGTTTCCATGAAGTCGAAGAGTTCGGCGTGCATCCAAATGACCAGACACAACGCCACACCGCCGCCAAAGAACATGACCGCCGGGAAGCGCTTGAACGCGCCGTATACCATCAGTATCGGCGCCCAGGCCAACAGCTTCAGCCCGCGCAACTCGAAGCGCTCCGGACGTTCACGCCATGGCACCCAAACTTGACTCACTAAGTCAAACTCCTCTCAGCACTCAGCACTCAGTCCTCAGTCCTCAATGCCGTCTCACCGATCCACTTCACCCATCACGACATCGATGCTGCCGATGATGGCCGGCACGTCGGCCAGCAGGCAATTCTTACACACGTGGTTCAAGATCGACAGATTGCAGAAGCTGGGCCCGCGCGTCCGAACCCGTGCCGGGATGGCAGACCCATCGCCGACGATCAGAAAACCGAGCTGGCCGCGCGGGTTCTCCGCCTCGAAATATACTTCGTCCGCCGGCAACTTGAGCGTCTTGGGAACCTTGCCGATGTGCTCGCCGTCGGGCAATTGATCCAACGCCTGCCGAACGATCTGGGCCGACCAATACATTTCCACGATCCGGACGCCGTACCGGCTCCAGCAGTCGCCGACCACGACTTCCTTCGGCACGACCGTCGGCGGAAAACCCGTGGGAACGGGCATTTCGCTGCCCGCCGGCAGGCCGATGGGCACCACGAACGCAAAGCGATCGTAGTTCTCGTACGGCCTGCACTTGCGCAGGTCCCACTTCACGCCGCTGCCGCGCAGGCAAGGCCCCGTCAGGCCCCATGCCAGCGCATCTTCCGCCGAGATCACGCCGATGCCCGCCGTCCGCTTCACAAAGATGTAGTTATAGCTCAGCAGGTCGTTGTATTCGGCGATCTTCGGCTCGAAGTAATCCAGGAACTCGCGGCACCGTTCGACGAAACCTTCGGGCAGATCCTGTGTCACGCCGCCGGGCGTGATATAGCTGTAGGTCAATCGGGCTCCGCACACGGCTTCGAGCAAGTCCAGAATCATCTCCCGTTCGCGGAACGCGTACAAAAACGGCGTGAAGGCGCCGATGTCCATCCCGTACGTGCCGAACGAGACCAAGTGCGAGGCAATGCGGTTCAGTTCCGAGACAATGACGCGGATGTAGATCGCCCGCTCAGGCACTTCCAGGCCGGCCAGCTTTTCGACGGCCACTGCGAAGGTCTGGTTGTTGTTCATCCCCGCCAGATAGTCCATGCGATCGGTCTTGGGAACGAACTGATAGGTTTGCAGATTCTCGCCGATCTTCTCGGCACAGCGGTGCAGATAGCCGATGTGCGGCACGGTTTCGAGCACCAGTTCGCCGTCAACCCGCAGAACGACGCGAAGCACACCGTGCGTGGCCGGGTGCTGAGGCCCCATGTTGATCAGCATTTCCTCCGTCGGGAGGTCGCCCTGCTCATCCTGATCCGTGTCGATCAGGACATCGGGCTGCATCTCGAAGACGCGTTCTTTTTTTGGGGAAAGGGAGATAGCGCTCATGTCCTATTTCTTCTCGAGCCGCGAGCTTCAGCTCGCGCGGATCCGCTGAGGGTGCGAACGCCCCTGACTCGGGGCGTCCGCGCAGGCTAAAGCCGGCGGCTCCTCAATGTTTCGGCGACGTCAACTCGTACTCCGTTGTGCCGGGGATGCCGTGGTACTCCATTGGGTAACGATAATCCTTCCGCAGCGGGTATCCGATCCAGTCATCCGGGCAGAGTATTCGTCGCGGGTGCAGGCCGTCGTGATCTTCGAGTGAGTCCGGGTGGCCGTCGAAGACGATGCCGAACATATCGTAAGCCTCCCGCTCATGCCAGTCGGCCGCCGGCCAGACGCCCGACACCGTGGGAATGTGCGGATTGTCGCGATCGACTTCCACGCGCACCGCGAACTCGTTCAGCAACTCGTAGTAGCCCTCTTTTGAATCCGCCGACGGGGCTGCCAAAGCGTGCAGGTCGTAGACCGCCGCCAGCTTGTTGTCCTCCAGGAGATCCAGCCCCGTGATGCAGCGCAGCAGATTGAACCGCAGGTCGGGGTCGTCGCGCAGGAACTCCGCCACGGCGACCAGGCGATCTGCCGCAACCGTCACGTGCGGATGAGACGCATCGGCCGCGACAGCCACGATGGCGTCGTCGAACTTCTTCTTCAGGATTTCGCAGATCTTCTCGGGAGTCATCGTCCTGTGACCAACTCGATCACTTGCTCGCCGCCAGTTCCTTGGCCTTTCGCACGTCGGTCTTGGCGTAGCTGCTGTGACGAATCTTGTCCTGCAATCGCATCAGCCCTTCCAGCAGCGATTCGGGCCGAGGCGGGCAACCCGGCACATAAATATCCACCGGCACGATCAAATCCACGCCCTTGACGACATGGTAGCCGTGCTTGAAGTAGGGCCCGCCGCCGACAGTACAGGCGCCCATCGCCATGACGTATTTGGGCTCCGGCATTTGGTTGTAAAGCCGTTTGACGCGGCTGGCCATCTTGTAGGTCACCGTGCCGGCCACGATCATCAAATCGCTCTGCCGCGGCGTGGCCCGGAAGGCGCCGGCGCCGAAGCGGTCCAGATCGAAGCGCGAAGCGCCGACGGCCATCATCTCGATCGCGCAGCAGGCGATCCCGAAGGTCATCGGCCAAATGCTGCTCTGCCGGCCCCAGTTGATGAACCAGTCCAGCGACGTGATCATCACGCCTTCTTCATACCTGTTTTCGATCCAACTCATCGCGTCACCACAATCATCCAAGGAGCCGTAGGCTTCAGCCTGCGCGAACGCCCATAAAGTGAGAAGCCCGACTAGCTCATCCTACGAGCAACTTCCGACAGTTTCGTCGGCTCGAAATCCTCTTCGCGGCGCTGGCCCGTGCTGGCCCGCACCCAGTCCAAATAGTCAAACTTCCACAGATACAAAAAGCCGACAACCACCACGCCGAAGAAGAACAGCATGTCGTACAAGGCCGGCAGTCCGGCTTCTTTGAAAACCACGGCCCACGGATAAAACAGCACAATCTCGACATCGAACACGATGAACACCAGCGCGACCACATAGAAGCGCAGGTCGAACTGCACCCAGCTCGTGCCGATGGCCGGCTCGCCGCATTCGTACGGGGCGTCCTTCTCTGGATGGGCAACTTTCGGACGCAGCAGCTTGCCGGCGACCAACACCGCAAAGGCCATCAGGAAGCCCACAACCAGAAAGAGCATCAGGCCGACGACGAACTCGACACTCGTATCGCCTCGAACCGAATCAGGCAGCGTTTGAGCCAACAGCATATACATAACTTGTAATCCACCCGCTATGCTGTGGGCTATGCCGTAGGCTGTGCCTTCGCGGCGGCCTTTTCCTTATCCTTGGCCGACTGCGACGGCGATAGCGCTTTGATCATTTCCTCTTTCAATGGCTCGCCGCGACCGATCCAATCCTGCTTTACTTCCGCCGCCCATTCGGGCAGCTTTTCTTTCTGTAGCCACAGCGGCTGGGGCGTTTGCAGGCCTTCTTTGGCCAGATCGGTGAATTCGACGGTCATGCTCTCACGATCATAACACGACATGTCGTGCAGATTGCCCATATGAATGCAATCCGTTGGACACGGCGGCACGCACAATGCGCAGAACATACACTTGGAATAGTCGATCGCATAGCGCAGCATGGCCCCGCCGACGGCGATGCCGGTCTCCTTGTCAATCTTGCGCGGCCCGGATTTCTCGATGTAGATGCAATCCACCGGGCAGGCTTTGGCGCACAGGTCACAGGCGATGCACTTCTCGATCTCGAAATAGTGAAATCCGCGAAAGCGCTTCTGCAACACCGGCGCCATGTCCGGATACTGCACGGTGATCGGCTTGGCGTACGCGTACTTCAGCGTGATGCGCATGCCGATGATGACGGTCCGCAGGGCTTGATAGATGTTGCGGAAGTATGCACGCATGGAAACATGAACCGGCAGACCGATCTCCGGGAGGTCGGTCGCGATCCGAGCCACCCTGACGACCCGACTCGTTAGGATTAGCGGCAGGCCGACCCTCCGATCGTGACCGAAACGCAGACCGCCGCGCGAATTAACTTCTTTGAGCCCTGACCTTTATGGGCTCCACAATTCCGCAGCATTGTAGTGACACCCGGCAACGAGTTCAACGCATTGCCGGCATCAAACCGCTGGACCAAAATCCTGTCTGCCGGACAATTGACGAACAGCGCCGCGCGGGAATCTCACAAGCCCGCCGACGGCCTCCACCGCCCGGCCCTTGGCCGCTCACCAATTCGTGGTAGGATGCAGCCATCCGCGAGCGGACGAATTGTCGTATTTTCAAGAAAAGAGGACCGCAAGACATGAAGTTCTTCGTCGATACCGCCAACGTCGATCAAATCA
>JADFJZ010000041.1 GCA_022565195.1 Planctomycetota bacterium
CGCGTCGTGGGGCGCTGTCGGATAGGTGCTGACGCAGTGGAGCAGGATGGTGCGCTCGCGGGCATCCTGCCCGGCAATGTGCGACACGGTTTCGTCGATCTCGGCGACGACATAGGGCTTGCTCGACGAGTCAATGTGATGCAGGCCGATACAGACCGGGGCCGGGCAGCGCTCGATCGTGTCCTTCAGGATCGCGTCCATGCAAGTCCTTTCACGCGCACGAGAAGCCCTGTGGATACTCTAGGCGGCGCAAAAAGGCAACATCATTTCAGGGAGAGAGTGCGGAGCCGATTCAAGCGGCGTGAACGTGGTCGGCCAGGGAGGGCGAGAGCACGCGCTTCAGTTTGGCGAGGGCGCGCTTCTCGATCTGGCGGATGCGCTCTTTGGTCACGCCGAATCGATTGCCCAATTGTTCGAGCGTGATCGGCGCGGTGTCGTCGCCCAGGCCGAAGTGGCAAGTCAGGATCTCGCGTTCCCGCTCATTGAGGTGCTTAAGCCCCTTGGATAAAGCGGCGCGGAGGCCATCGACCTCGGCGGAGCCGTGGGCGGCTTCTACCTCACTGTGGTCGGGAGCGGTGTCCAGCAATTCGTCGCGACCGGTCACATAGCGCGTGTAACGCTGACGCTCTTCCGGGATCGTGCGGGCGAAATTCTTCATGATCGCCCAGCTGGCGTACGTGCTGAGCTTGAAGCCGCGCGAGAAATCGAATCGCTCGATGGCCCGCATCAGCGACATGTTTCCGTCGCTGATCAGTTCGAACATGTTCACGTCGCGGCGAAGGTGGCGATTGGCGATGCTGACCACCAGCCGCAGATTCGCCCGAATGATGCGGTTCTGGAAGGCGTCGGCCTTGCCGAGCAGGTCGTTGATGGTGTTGAGCTGTCGCTTGCGCGCGGTGCAGGGCTCCAACTCCTGGATCATCCGGGAGGCGCTGTACTTGCAGTAGTTGTAGCGCCGGAACAGATCCGCCTCTTGCTCATGGGTCAACAGCGGCACTTCGTACAGCGCTTTCAAGTACGCCGGAGCGGATGACGGCGCCGGTGTGGCCTTGCCGGATTCGCCGGAGTTTTGCGGTTCGGCGACATCCATGATTCGACGTTTGGCGTCCGGACTGTCGAATTCGGGATGATAGACATAAGTCAGTTTGCGGTTGATCAGCTCGTAGGCCCGCATCTCCGTGCCGATGCGCTCCACTTTGGCGCGCGACAGCCCGTGCTGCTTGGCAATCCGTGTGGTGTCGGCGCCCTGAGCGAGGGCGGTGTAGATCACATTGTAGCAGTCCGGCACTTTCGGCCGCCCGTTCGAGTCAAACAGTGCCGCTTCCGGAGAATTCGTGTCGTGCCGGCGGAGCGTATAGCGAATGGTCTCTACTGCCCGCCCGGTCTCTTCCGAGATGCTCCGCGCGACATCCTGGAACTTCAAGCGGCAGTCCGCAACCAATTCGCGGGCGCGCTCGATGATCTTGTCCCGCTCGCCGGCGGTCAATTGGCGAAAGGCCCCGCCGCGGAGAACCAACTCGCGGTTGTGGGCCACGAAGCGCTGCAAAGCCCGCTCCGTGAAGATCAGGCGATAGACCTTATCTCTATCGAGCACGCGCAGGCCCGACAGGCCGCGCTGCCGCCAGCGCGAGATGGTCTTCATGCTGACACTCAGCCGGCGCGACAGCTCCGCCTGTGTCTGGAACGGCACGTCGATCGCCGTCAGCGGGATGGCTGCCGATTGGGACAAGTGCTCGATCAGGCGCACCAATTGCTCAATGAGCATGTCGCCGTTGATCGCTGTTTTTTTGGAGGGCTTATGGGGTCGGTAGCCGGTCAAGTGAAAGCAAACAAAGTCATAGGGGTAGGATTTTTCGGGGTCCACCAGTTCCAGAACCCGCTCCGCACCGGCGATCTGGCTCAATCGCAGCCGACGCGGAGACAGCGTCAACTGGTGGGCAAGCTCAGCGATGTCTGCGTTCTTGTATTTCGGCATGTCTGGTTGGGTACCCTGCTGTTACAGCCGATAATACCGCCCGGCAGTCACACCGCCGGCGGTGTCTGAGTACGGGTCCAATCGGCGGAAACCCTGTTTGCGGAGTCAGTCGCGGACGCTGGGTGATCCACATCCACCAAGCGGCCCTTCTTGCAGTTCCACTCTCTATATACTATCGCCCGGACGGCTTAATTCAAGCCAGCCGATCCAAACGCCGCCCGATGCAACCATAAACCATTGCAAATCAATGAGTAGCGTTTCGCGCCGCCTGCCGAAGTTCCTTCATTGTATCCGCAGGCCGAGTCCTGTTTGTCAATTCCCTGCGCTGAGCCGCCTTTCGATGTGGTTCAGCATGTATTGGTGCTGGCCGGCGACGGCTTCGCGACCCTCCACCACCAGCTTGTACCACTCCACGGCTGTTTCCGCTGCCAAAGGCACATCCAAAAGCGAGAGCAAGTAGTAGGCCGCACCGATCTCCGCGGCGACCGTCCAGTTGCCGTCACCGATCTGGTTCTTGGCCTTGTTCGTAAGCCCGTCGATGGCAGACTCCACGCGCTCGACCGCCGCGGCTTTGGTCTCATCGATCGTCTCACGCCAAGCCTCAACTTGATCCTGAGCCAGCGCGCTCTTGCCCAGATCCTCCACATTCGCTTTCGCGTCTTGATATCTTCCGATCAAGACGATACCGATGAGCAGTTCGGCATCCGCCTGCTGGGCGGCCAACTGGCCTTTGAGCCAGCCTTGGTTGCCGGCCAAGTGGCTGTAATGGTAGGCCTGCCGCTGCGGATCGTTCGGCCGCCCGGCCTGGGCGAGATTCTCATCGGCGGACACGCCCAGCACCGCAGTCGCAAAGCTCTGGATGGCCTTTTCAAACAGGGCGATCGCCTCGTCCTCCGCCTCAGCGATCCGCTCTTCCAATTCCGCAAAGCCCTCGAAATCAGTTTCGAGTTGAGTCGTCCTCGTGGCTGCGGCGTCCCGGGCCAGTTGGGCTCTTTCTTCCAGATTCCGCTTCAGGCCTCGCAGATTCTCGACGCTCTCTTCCAAGTGCGCGGCGGCCTCTTCCATTTTCTCCAGCTCGGCTTGGGCACGCTCGAGGTCGTGCTGATAGTGTTCCAATCCGTGCTGCAACTCGATGTCCCGGCCTTGCTGCGCGGGAATGTAGCGTCCGCGCAGATAGTCGCCGGTTTCGTCGATCGTGGCGTTTTTCAGTGTGCCGTGTTGCAGTACGTGGGCTTCGGTCAAGGCCTGGCGATAATCCTCAGCCTGTTGCTCGTAGGTGCGCTTGAACTCCGCAAAGCCGCTGGGAACGGACAAATCAACGCCCATGTCCTCCAGCGTCTCCATCGCTTCGCGTGCGGCTGCGCTCCGCCCCAGGGCGGCGTCGACCCCCTGTTCCAGGTTCTCGACTTGATCCTGCAGGCGCGCCACGGTCGCCTGTTGCTCCGTGACCGTGGCGGCCATTTTCGCTTCTTCGGACCGCGCCTCGGCGATCCGGGCGTCGATTTCGCTGCCGGCCACGAGATCCTGATCCTGTAGAATTTTCAAAATCTCGCTCTGCCGGCGCTTCATCGCGAAGCGCCGCTGCGCCAGTTCGCCGCACAACAGGCGTAGCCGCCGAGAGACAGCCAAGCCCTGTTCGGAATGAATGACGCCGGCGAGTCGATGGGCACCGCCGTGCTGGCGTGCTGAATAGTCGCCGAGGCTGACGGCCAATGCCGCGCTGACTTCGCTCAACGCGCGCTCGAGCAGCCGGGCGTTGCCGGCCAATTCCTTTTCGTACGCCGCGTTGCCCCGATCGATCATCGCGGCCCCGCTGACACGCGACGGCGGTGGAGGATCCTTGTGCTCGCGCCAGTTCGCCTCGCCGTACATCAACTTGAGGAATTCGTCGTCGGCGCGGGCCATATTCTTGATCTCCGGCCGATTCGCATAGCTCCGCAGCGCGTCGCTGGCCAAGCCGGTGAGATCCAGATCGGGATCGTCAACGAGATCCTCCAGTCGGTCGGCGGCCAACCCGAAGGCTTCTTCGCCGAAGGCAGCGCGATAGCCCGACTCGATGCTCAGATGGGAGTCGTATTGAGCGAGCAGGCGCCTGCCCTTTTCGAGATAAACTTGAATCTCGCCTTCCGCCTGCAGGCGCGGGGATTGTTGCCGCGGGACGATGACCGCAGCCGCCACCAGCCCGGCGACAATCAGAATGCCGAGTATGGCTCCAAGGCCGGCTCTGGGTTTTGCGTCGGAACTCACTAAGATCACTCCCCGCCACCAGGGCTGCTAGTAAGGCAGATTTACGAACTTCGGAATGTCCTTATTCGGTGTGCTGCCCGGTCGCGAGCCGGGCCGCCCTCAGTCCAAGTCGCTGAGTCTCATGGGATTATGGTACCAAAAGGCCCGTGGGCGATCAAATACTATCGCCCGGCTGACCCCGCGCTGGCGCTTGGGGCTCTGATTTTCGCAGGCCAAGCCCCAATCAGAGTCCCGGCGCGCCGGGAACGGGCCAAGCCCGCATCAGAGCCCGGAGTCCGCCGCGGGCTCGGTCAGCCGTTGTCGTTCTGGTCGTCGTTGGTGTTTTGGTTGTCGTTGCCGTCCGGAGAGAGGCCGCAGGCTGTGTTTGCCAGCGCGTCGAACAAGTCCACCTGCTCCTGTACGAATTCTTCAAACGCAAGCGCGCCGTCGGATGCCTCGAACTGTTCCTGCAGCGCGGTGGCCAATTGCTCGGCGGTCAGAACCGGAGTCTGGTCGCCGCAGTCGTTGGCCTGCTGAATCGCCGCTGCGATCTGGGCGGCGGCATCTTCCAGCGAAAAGCCGTTCTCGTTACCGCCGCCGGATGGGCTGCAACCGCCGAAAACCGCGACGCTCGCCGCCGCGGCGAGCAACACCGCCGCAAAAGGCCCGCGCTTCACTGAATGTGGATCGGTATGATTCATGGCTTGGGGTCGCTGTCTACGATGGAAATACGATAGCTGTTCATTTTGAGCATCACCGGCGACATCAGTCCGCCGACCGAAGCGTCCTGGAGCGAGTCCGTGGTCAGGGCGATGTGCGTCGGATCGACGTCGACTTGATCCCACGCGGCGTCGAAATCGATCCACTGCCCGGCGATCCAGAACTGGGTCCACATGTGAAAGCCCAGCACGTCTCGCTGCCCGCCGAACTCGGACACGTAAATCAAGCCCGTGACCACGCGCGAGGGAATGCCCACCACGCGGCCCAGCGCTGCCAACAGCACGCCGTGCTCGGTGCAGTCGCCGGTCTTCTTGCGGCAGACCTCCGCCGCCGTCGCGAAAGCCGTGCCCAGATCCTTATTCTCGATCGTCTGCGCGACTTTGCGACACAGCAGCCTGGCCATCGCGTGCGGGTCTTTCTCCGTGCCGACGGCCGAGCGGGCCAATTCGATCACCGCGGGATCGTCGCTGGAGATCATCACCGAAGCCTTCAAATACTCCTCTGCCACCTCCGCGGACGGCGGCAGGGACCGGCCCTTGTTGAGCTTGTCGAAATCGAAGCGCGTCACCTTGAGGGTGATGTCGCTGCCCTTGCGAGAGATAATCTTCTGCAGCGATGTTTCGGGCAGATCCGGGGGCGCCACCTTGCCGTCGCCGGAGATCCGATACGTCACGGATTGCGTGGCATCGCGGTCGATCTTTTGGTGGATGGGAATGAGTGTGTTGACAAACACTTCCGTGCCGGAAACATCCTCCATCGCAAAGGCCATGTCGCAGCGGACCATCTCGAACTTCAAGCCCATGAGTTCCATTGTCTGGCGGAGCGGCGTCAGGTCATCATCGAGCCAGCCCATTGCTTCGATCGCGACGCCGTTGATCACCGTGGTGATCTTCGCCTTGAGCGCGGATACGCGCTTGCCCAGGATTTCGATGTCTTCTCTCTGGATGATCTCGGTGCGGGTCGGCATCGCCACGTTCAGCGCCTGGGAGGGCACGAAAGCATCGAGCTCGATTACCGTTCCCGGAACCAACTTGTGTTGGAGCGACTCCAGGTGCATACCCCATTCCATCAGCGCGCCTTTGGGATAGGCGATTTGCCGCCGGATCTCCCGGCCGAACTGCTCTGAGACCACCGTAATCGTGCCGTCCTTGATCGTGCCCTTTTGGGTGATGGGGAATTGGCCGAAGTGCTGCTCGGACGAAAACGCCAGCGGCTCGCCGGACAGCGTCTCGGTGCTGGAGGTCTTCATGATAATCTCGATTTTCGCCGCGGCGCGCTTCATGGTGATCTTCGTGTGTGTGCGCGTGCGTATTTCGTCGCCGACGCGCTCCTGCTCCGCGTGAATATATCCGACCTTCTGCCCGTTGAGCATGATGGCCATCCAGTCGTCCGAAATCCGCCCCTGCGGCGGATTCTTCGGATCACTGGTCGGATGCTCCTGAGGCGTGTCGGCGTGCACAGACGTCGCGATAAGTGACGCGAGCACAAAGAGACACCGAGCCGCGGGCTTCAGCAGGTGGATCATTTGTTGAATAAGCTCCTGAGCGCCTGCACGGTCGCGGCGCGGCTCGCTTTGGCGATCGAGTTGGTGAGTGGAATATCCTTGGGACATACTTCGACACAATTCTGGGCGTTTCCGCAGTCGGTGATCCCGCCCGGCCCCATGATGGCTTTGAGCCGTTCGGCGGCGTTGAAACTGCCTACCGGATTCGAGTTGAAATAGACCACCTGGCTGATGGCCGCCGGGCCGATGAAGTCGCTGTGCGGGCCGAACTGCGGGCAAGCCTCCACGCAGCAGCCGCAGGTCATGCACTCGCTCAGCGGATAGGCCGCCTCTTGCTGTTTCGGCGACTGCCGAGCCCCCGGACCGGTGGCATGATAACCATCGACGGGAATCCAGCCTTTGATCTTCCTGAGATCGTCGAACATTTTCTGACGATCGACGAACAAATCGCGCATCACGGGGAACTTGCTCATCGGTTCGAGCGTGATGGTGTCGTTCATGTCGTCGAGCAAGTCGTCGACCAGCGCCGAGCACGCCTGCCGCACCCGGCCGTTGACCAGCATGGTGCACGAGCCGCACACTTCCTCCAGGCAGGCGACCTCATAGGCGACCGGCGTCGTATCCTCTTGATCGGTCGTCTGCGGCCTGGCGGCGATGCGCTGCAGGCAGGCAGTCATGTTCATGCCGGCCTCGCGCTCAAGCTCGAACGATTGCCAGTATGAGCCGCTGTCGGGTGTGTTCTGACGTTTGATTGTGACTCGGAACGTGTCCCGCATTTTGCGTTGCTCCGGACTAGAAAACAGAGGTGCGGATACTGTCCCACACTACCACGCTCACCATATTGATATCGTACACCATCCTCAATTTACGCGCGGAAATAAGCGATGTCCAATTCTTTACGCCGATGCCCAGGAGAACGCGATCATCTCCAGTCAGCAGGCCTTTCGAGGACGAACCCGTCTGATTTGATGACGCGATCGGGAAATTGACTCTTGCGGATTGTCCTCCGTCCGATCGTCAACCAGGCACTTGCAACTTTTCTGAGTTCCACGTATGCCCTTGCGGGTGGGAATGCGACAACCAGCCGTCTTGCAGGGAACAGGCGTCGCACCGCTCCTATTGGCGCGACAAGATCGCTATCTGCCGACACCAAGACGGCCGTGTCGAAGCGATTCTCGAAGGCACCGGTCAACATTTCAGTAGCGCGGTTCACATCCGTCATCTTCTCTTCGTGGCTGAGCCAAGTGGTGCGTGGCCCCGAGACCAAACCGGAACCTGACTGCCGTTGCTCACAGGCATGCGGTGCGGCCAACTGGAAAGTTTTCGCCCTTCGAGTATGCTGTAGCCGGCCGCGCTCCTGCGTGGCAGTGGACGGAATCGGGCTATGGATCGTATTCTGACCGTTGCCCAGGAGATGATTGTCGCCTTGAAGGGTCCGGCGCGTGACGGAAATCATTCAGCATGACATTGTGATCGTCGGCGGGGGAGGCGCCGGACTGCGGGCTGCCATCGCCATCGCCGAAATTGATCCAAGCTTGTCATTGGCCGTCGTTTCGAAGGTCTACCCCATGCGCAGCCACACCGTGGCGGCAGAGGGTGGCGCCGCAGCGGTCATCCGAGACAACGACAGTTTCGACGCCCACGCCTATGACACCATTAGCGGATCGGACTGGCTGGCCGACCAGAACGCGGTCGAGGTCTTTGTCCGTGAAGCGCCGGCCGAGATGATTCAGCTTGAACATTGGGGCTGCCCTTGGAGTCGCGACCCGGACGGACGCGTGGCGGTTCGACCGTTTGGCGGGATGCAGAAAGAGCGCACCTGGTTCGCTGCGGACAAGACCGAGTTCCACATGCTGCACAC
>JADFJZ010000042.1 GCA_022565195.1 Planctomycetota bacterium
GCCGCCCATGAGATTTGCGTTCGAGGCAGCAAGCCACTGGGGCGTTAGAGCGTCCGCGTCCGATTCCTGGCCTGCCGCGCCACCGGAGCTGCGCCGGCAACAGTTGGGTGTGTCCCTGCTGAACAGAATGACTCAGGCTTGGCGTGAACGGGATGCCGAGGAATACATTGCGCTATTCGAAGGAACGACGCGTGACGTGCAGTCCGCCGCCGACATGTTCACGCGCATCGAACAGAGCGGGGCTCAGTTTCAAATCACCGCCCGTGAGGATCTGGACTCCAATGTCGTTTTGTACGTCGAGATTTCCTCCGATGCCGAAGGGTATTCACGGAAGGCCTTCGAATTCGTGGTTCGGGAGGAAGGCCTGGTCTGGAACGCACGCAGTGAAGACACGGGTGTGTCTGGCGACCCATTGTGGGTGATCGCGGGGGACGCTTATCAGGCCTTGGCCGCGCGCCTGACCAGCGCGACAGCGGATGGGATCGACAGCATCGAGTCAGATTTCACTGCTGGGCTGCGGCAGGACATGTCAAACGATGAGCGCGAGCGAATCCAGCGTTGGATCGCTGCACTGCGGTCTGCCGGGCAGTTGTTCGAGCCTGCCTCGTCGGAGTTCCTCTGCGGTTTCCCCCTGCGCGCAACGTTGCGTAAGGCTGCCGCGAAGCGGGCCACGCCCGCTGGCGGGCCGATGATGTTTCACTTGCTGACCATGCCCGGATCGCCGGCCAACCTCGTGTATGTTCAGGAGCGCGAAGTGCAAGTTGCGGACATTCAGACATTGTGGCCCCACACGCGTGTGTCACGTCGGCGTGGCGATCAGCCTTGGCGGCTGTGGAGCGAGATCACTGGAGCGCCGCCGCGCGATCAAGTGGTCGGCCTGAATCTTGCGGAGGCGGCTGAGTTGGCGAACGAGCTGGACTGCGAGATCCCGACGCTGGCGGAATGGCGCCGCGCCGTCGAGCAAATCCCCGACGCAAAGGACATGGATTTTGTGGGCGGCGTGTGGGAGCTTTGCAGCGACAGCACGGAACAGAGCGCCGTTACGATCGTCGGGGGCTGCTGGCATGATCACGATGCCGACGTTCAGGCCGCCGGGATCAAGACCGCTGAGTCAACGACAGCGCCGGCACGGTTCGGCACCATTGGTTTTCGGTTGTGCAAACGCTTCAGTGTTCCCAGCGAGGCCTTGGCGGCGGCATCAGGAGATACAAGCGCAAGTGCCCCATAGCATTGCGTAACAAGCAAGCCTCTTGGCCCGCTGCGGCGTGCTCCGGACGGAACTCATTGTGGCTGCCTGCTTTGCACGATAACACAGTTGGAAACGCTCATACGTTCGCAGAAGGCAGACCCGCCGGCGGCTGCGACGAGGAACAGGGCCAATGTCACAGGAACCCAACCAAGCTCAGCAAGGAATCAATCCGTCATCGGGCGGCGAAGTAGCGGCTGCGCTGAAGTCGCACTTGCCTTGGCTTGGGGACATCCGTCCCGCGAGCGAGGAAGCGACAGCACAGAAAGCGGCCGAGTCGCTGGCCATTCTGGTCGGCGTTCTCAAGCGAATCGAACAGACGATCCACTCGCAGCTCGAAGTTCTGAGTAAGAATCATCCGCCAATCAAATCGATGGCGGAGACTGTTCAAAATCAGGGCTTGCTCGATATTGAAAACGTGCTGCGGGTGGTGCTGGGCTCCGACAGTCCGCGGATGAACCGCTTGGCCAACTATGGCAATCTCTTGTTGCGCTGGTCTTCGGCGATGATGGCCGGCGTGCAGACAACAGTCATGGAGTTGCCGAGCGAACTGGATCAGGCGCTCAACCCTGATGATTGGAATGTCGAGAAGAAACGCTGGTCGGCTGAAGCAGAGGCGTTTTGGAACCATTACAAGTTTGTGATTCGACACGACCTCCCGCTGACCCTCGGGGACCGTATGAAAGAAATACAAGCTCAGAAAACACTCGATGCTTACGCACTGCTTGGCAGTGAACAATCGACCGAACCGCCTAAGGATTGAACGGCGCCCGGATGAGGCGCGCAAATAGAGAGCCAATCAATGCCCTCACCATTGACGGACATCGCGAATCAAGTATTTCTCTTTGTGACGGCGTTCAAGCGCAAGGCGGCGCGCGGCACGCCGCCGCCCGGCGACGCCCTGCACGGGGAAGCATTGAAGCTCTTCAAGGATCTTGATCAGACCGCGCAGCGCGACCCTGCCGTCGCGCAAACATGGGATTCAGCCAGGCGGGCGCTGGTCTACCTGGTGGACGAAGTGATGACCACCACCGAATGGGAACACCGTGGATGGTGGGATGAACACGTGCTCGAGAGCCAAGTTCTCAAAAATCCGCAGAAGATGCGCGGCATCCTGTTCTTCGACGAACTTGCCAAGGCCAAGAAGATGGCCGGCGAGTCCGCAAAAACCCAGTCCCAGGGGACGAGCGATCTATTGGCCGTCTTTTATTGCTGCCTGCGCTTCGGTTTCGAGGGCAAGTTCGCCGGGCAGCCTCAGGAGATCGAACGCGAGGCACAGGAGTTGTGGGACTTGATCGGTGGCGATGCTCCCGCTCAGGCGCGCGCCTACTTCGATCAAGCCTACCGCTACACCGTCGAAGTTCCTCCGAGCTATGAAGGCACTTTGCGCCTGGCCACGCTGGCCGCCGCCGGTGTGGGGTTGATCATCCTGCTGTTTGGATTTCGGGCGGTGTTGTGGAATGAACTATTGGATGAGCTCAACGACGCCGCGACGCGCGCCGGCACGTTTTTCGGCGCTTAGGGACTGAGGACTGAGGAATTTTGCGCATTCCGCATTCTGAAATCTGAAATCTGAAATTCTTGCCGGTCGCTTGCGACTCAGGATTAGCAAATGGAAGGTCTCATTCGAGCATTTCGAGGTTTGCCGAGTTGGGCGAAATACACGGCGCTGTGGGTCTGCGTGGCGCTGCCCGTCGCCCTCGCGCACGACCAACTGCCGCGCGATATGTCCTGGGCGATCATCGTCGGCATGACTGCCTTCCTGCTGACGCTTTACGGAGTCCATAGTGCGATCGGACTGATGGACAAGAGCCGCGGCGCTCGGCTGGACAAGGAAATCAAAGACCAGACCACAGGCCCCTCACGCCTGGAATTCGCCGAGAAAGAAAAGGAATACAAGAAGAAGTGGCTGGAGGGCATCGAAAAGCTCGAGAAGAGCAAAATCTCGCTCTATCAATTGCCGTGGTACCTCTTGCTGGGCGAACCCGGCGGCGGCAAGACCATGACGCTGCTCAACAGCGGCATGGATTTCCCTCTGGGCAAAGAGGAGTTGCCCGGCTTCGGCGGCACGCGGAATTACAATTGGTGGTTCACCAATTACGCGGTCATCCTCGATACCGCCGGCCGGCTGGTGTTCGAACAGGAAGGCACGACCGACCGCCACGAATGGGAAGCCTTCCTGAAGCTGCTGAAGAAGCGGCGGCGCTGCCCTTTGAACGGCGTCATCATCGCCCTGCCGGCCGACAAGCTGATGTCGGACACCACCGAAGAACGCCACCAGAGCGCCAGCATACTGCGCGACCGTTTGCGGCAGATTCAGACAGTTTTGGACGTCCGGTTCCCCGTGTTTCTGTTGATCACCAAGTGTGATTTGATCGCGGGGTTCACCGAGTTTTACAACGAGCTTGATTCGCTTCAGCGAAACCAATTGTTCGGTTGGTCGCGCCCCGGCGATTTCGACACACCGTTCGAGCCGGCCGAGTTCAAGGGAGGCTTTGAAGAACTCTATGCTCGGCTGCAGGAGTTGCGGCTGCGCTTCCTGGCCCGGCAGACCACAGACACGGAAGCCGGCTGGATCTACACGTTTCCTGAGGCTTTTCGGGCGCTGCAGAACCGCCTCCAGGAATGTATGGATGTTTTGTTCACCAAGAACATCTTCGCCGAGCCGTTGTTCTTCCGAGGCTTCTACTTCACCAGCTCGCTGCAGGAAGGCAAGCCGATCCTCGACCTTCTCGGCGCCAACCTCTCCGACGAAAAGCTGGAGGACTTGCGAGGCTTGTTCCCGCAATCGCGGGCCTTCTTCATTCACGACTTCTACACGCAGAAGGTCGCCAAGGAACAGGGCATGGTGTTTCGGTCGCAGAAGCACATCAAGCGCATGCGGCTGCTGAGAAACTCCACTTTGTTCTTGGGTGCGCCGCTGGCCATTGTGCTGGCGGTCTTTACGTTTTTCGGATACCGCGCCTACAGTGCCACGGTTCAGGGCCCTCGTGAGGTTGTGGCCGCCGCGGCGGACTTGATCGGCAAGTACCGCGAGAAACAGGAAGCCGGCGAGGCCTGGGCTGTGGATGTCGGCGAGACCAATGATCAGGAAGAGGCGCTGCGCCTCTCGCAGATGCTCGACGATGCGATCGAGCAAGTTCGCAGTCCGCGCGGCCTGGCGGGCTTGATGTTCTCCTCCGTCGGCCCCGAAGCAGAGACGCACATCCGCGCGATTCAACGAGAATTGATCGGCTACTGTATCCTCAGACCGGAAATCGCTGCCGTCGAGAAAGCGCTCGCCGATCCCCAAAGAAAAATCGGCCCGGAGCAGATCGATGATTTCGGCGCCGGCCTGGCGGTCTACATTCGGTGGCACTGGGGCGCGGAAGAGGCCGGATTGGCGGAATTGGCCGATCTCCGTCGGGTTGTGCCGGACGCTCCGAAAGGTGATGACCAGCGCCACGCTCGCACGAGTGTGTCTGATCAATTGAAACAGTTCGCAGGCGTTCCGGCCGGCCGATTTGCCTCGGGCCTGACCGGCAACGAAGAGCACCGACGCAAAGTAATCTTGGCGGCGCTCGACAAAGCCCACCAATACTGGCTGGCATCAATCAGCGCGGACGCCCGCCAGCGGGCCTTCCGGGGCCATGGGGATTTCGCGTGGTGGGCTTTGCTGGTGCAGCACTCCAAGGAAGTCCAGACGAGCTACGCGAAGCTCTGCGGTCTGCGGCGCGACTTCGAGGACGCGCGCAGGCCCGAATCCTTCGACTCCGTGAAGTCGGAATGGCTCAGTGCTTTTCCGGATTCGCAGCACCCCTTGCTGCTCGAGCGCGTTCGTCAACACTTGGCCGCCAACCCGCCCCGGGAGAACGGGCAGATCATTCTGCCTGAGCAGCTTGTGCAGAAGGCCCAGCAGGCCAACGCAGAGTTCTGGCAAGGCTGCTTGGCGGCGTGCCGGCAAGGCCAACGCGGGGACGACGAACCATCCGCCCGCCAACGGGCCTTCCGCGCCGCAATCACCGAGAAAATAGACACGTTCAAAGAGGATTTCAAACAGCAGATCGAGTCGGCCCGCAGCCGCTATGAGCAGGACATCGCTGCACTTGAATTCCTGCTGGTGCCCCAGCCGTCACGCTTGGCGCCTCGAAACTTCGCCTTCGTACAGGACGCCCTTAAGGTTGAACAGATCCTCAGCCGTTTGGCCGACGGCCTGAACGCGGCTTCACAGCCGAGCAGGGCACACTTGGAAAGCTGGAACAACCGCCTCGCAGAACTGATGGAAGAGTCTCCGGACCGCGAGGATGTCAGCGTGGCCTCAGCGTGGCGACCGACCGAGCTGCGCAAGCTGGCCAATGCAGTCACGGACTCATCCAAAGCCTATCGTCTACAAGTCGTCGTCGAAGAAATCTCCGAGAAGCTCAATGAGCTGCCGGACCAGGGCCTGGCGAGTTTGATGGAGGGCCAGGATGAGCCCGCCCGGACACGACACTTTGCCGGCCTGAAGAGTCGCCACGCGGACTCGTTCCTGCTGGCCACGCTGCGCTCCAGGAAGAAACTTCAAACTACTCTGGCCGCCGCCGTCGATCGGGGGCTCTTGATCGACAGTGCCGAGATCGACGCCTTACTGCAACGCGGCACTGAGCAATACGTGCAGCATTATTTGGAGACCTGGTCGCAGCGCTACGATTCGTACCGCCTCCTGCCGCTGGCGGAATACGACATGCCCTTGAATTGGAACGAGTATCGCCGTTGGATGAGTGATCAAGGCACGATCCTACGCAAGGATTATGAGGATCATCTGGGAGCCGTGACGCGAAACGTGATCAGCTTGTTTCGGTCCTCCCCGGCACAGCGGGGATCGAACGCGGAGTTGCGAGCGGAATTGCAGGAATTGCTGCCGAACGTTGATTGGCCTCGCGAGAGCCGAATGGAGCGACTGGTTCAGGCTTGCCTGTCGGCGGACCTGGTGCCGGATCTCGATCCCGTCTTGATCGACTGGCGGAGGTTTAGTCGCCGAGCCCAGGATTATCGCCTCGGCAGGCTCGATGATCTCGCGCGCGACCCAATCGAGTTTGTGCGGCTGGGCGAGAGTGTCGCTGGCGCCAAGGTGCTTGAGGGCGAATGGCTGACGACTCAACTTCAGTACATCGTCGATCACGGCCGATGGACGCTGGAGGCCGCGATCTACGACAAGCTGGCACAGGACCATTTCCGTCCGCTCCTATCAGCCCGACCGTTCGTTTTCGCGGGCGGCAGCTTCGAGAATACGGACCCGCTCCGGCTTGGGGCGCTGCTGGATGCGGTTGCGCAAGTGCAGACCTTCGTCAATACCACGGGTGGCTCGCCGGGCGGCGAGGCTTCGGCTGGCGGCGCCCACGGGAATTGGCTGGCAGCCCTGGCGGAATGGCGGGAGTTTCTCGGCCGATCGGATTACCAAATTGAGGTAGCCTACGAGCCGCCTGTGGAAAAAAAAGATATTCTCGGCGAGTTTTACAGAGAACTGGCACTGCGCTTGCCCGGACTCACTGACAGCGGAGGCGCGGCACGCCCGGAGTTAAAGTTCGGCGTGGCCGATCCGTCTGATGCGGTGCGCTATCGCTGGCAGCCCACCAAAGGCAGAGTGGAGGTCACGCTGGGGGCGATGACTTCCCGGGCCAGCGATCTGAACGCCGAGATGGAACCCAGAATCAGCCAGTTATCGGCTGGCAAGTACGGCCTGATTCAGTTCATTCGCGAGCACGGCACGCCGGTTGATCAATCGAGAAATGACTGGCGGATCGCGCTCAGTATTGACCTCACGGGCATTAAGGGCCTGGCAAATGAAAAGCTGGACGAACCTGTACGTGCGATCAGTTTCCGGATCAAGTTCCTTGATCCCGCCGGCGGTTTGCCCGCGCCGGTGGATTGGCCGGATCTTCGCGCTCTGGGGAATAGGTCAGAAAAAAATCCCGGCCGGCCTTTAACCCGGTTTCCTGAAGAATCGGCAAGAGCAGTTCATCGGTGGTCCCCGGGTAGGTGGTGCTTTCCAGAATGATCAGCTGGCCCCGGCGCAAGGTTTTGGCGATAGCCCGGGTAGTATCCGCTACATAGCTCAGATCGGGTTCACGGTATTTGTTAAGCGGTGTCGGCACACAAATAATCACGACATCGCATTTTGAGAGGACGCTGCTTTGAGTTGACACATGAAATCGCTTTGTTTTCAAAACGGATTTAAGCCATTTCGAATCAACCTCTGAAACATCTGACTGTCCCCGATTGATGCGCGATACCTTGCCCTTATCTTTATCAAAGCCGAATACCCTGAATCCCACACGAATAAACTCCGCCGCCAAAGGCAGGCCCACATAGCCAAGACCGATCACTCCGATGACGGCGTGACGCCCCTCAATTTTCCGCGCAAGATTTAATTCGATATGGCGAGTTGTTCCCATTCTTTCACAAGAGATCGTGACCAATAATCATCCACCGCAGCTTCCCATGATCTCATCTCGATTCCAAAATCACGAGTCACACGAGACATATCAAAAACTGAATTACGAGGTCGTTTCGCAATCCGGTTCAGTTCCTGAGATGAAATTGGATTCACGTTAGTCTGATTGTTGATTTTATGAATCACTCGTTGGGCCGCTCCCCACCAAGTAGTTCGTCCAGAATTAGCAATATGGTATGTCTTCATCTCTTTCGCGCTATGCTTTGGATTGATCGCATCTATTATCTTCGAAATCGCATCCGCCAAATCTCGCGTATAAGTGGGTGCGCCGTACTGATCACTTACAACGCGCAGTAGCTCCCCTCGTGATAAGCGCCGCAAAATGGCGCGAAAGAAATTCTTCCCTCCATCGCCATATAACCAGGACGTCCGAACGAGGTATGCAGGAACATTTTTCGATTTTAACGCCTCTTCGGCTTCCAACTTTGAACGACCGTAAACGCTCAGAGGATGGGGCGAATCAGTCTCCAAATACGGTTTCGATTTGGATCCATCGAACACATAATCCGTACTCAAAAAAAAGACGGCCGCGTTTACCTTCTCCGGCTGGTACTTACAGTGTAACGG
>JADFJZ010000043.1 GCA_022565195.1 Planctomycetota bacterium
GTCCTCCATTTCGCCACTGACGCCGGGCAAGGCCATCAGTGTAACCGGTGACGAGGCCATAGTGACCCTCCGAATCGCGAGTTTTGAAGGAGACTCTTACGATGGAATCGATGAGGCCTTTGCCGACATCGTCGGACGCAATCCTCGCGCCCTCATCATCGACTTGCGCGACAACCCCGGCGGGACGTACATTTCAGGCCGTGTCGCCGCTCACCTCATCGAGTCTGCAGTGGACATGGGTGTGTTCTTTGATCGTCGGGCGCGAGCCCGGGTACTTGCCCACGAGCTCAACGACTTTCCAATAGTGACATCCATATCCTCTGAGGACGAGTTCAACTCCTTGATCCGTGCGCACGGTGCATTCGTAGGCAGCGTTGAGCCGGTTGATCCCATCTACGACGGTCCAGTCGTCGTGTTGGTTAATGGGAGAACAGCCTCCGCCTGTGAGCCGCTCGTCGCCGGCCTCCAGGAGATCGGGCGGGCCACCATCATCGGCGAGCGAACCGCCGCTGCGATGCTGTGGATCACAAGCCACGAGATCGGCGAAGGCTGGATGCTGTGGGTTCCGACTGTCGATTATCTTACCGGTCAGGGCGTTCGTCTCGATGGCCGGGGCGTCGTTCCTAACATCGAAACGAGCAGCGAAGAGGCGCCTCGGGCCGCTCGCGAGTTCTTGGATCCCGTGAGTCGGTGAGGGACGGCTGGCCCAGGGGCGGGTGGCACTGACGGTGTGTCGCAACTCTTGAGCGCATCGTAGCATCGTAGGGTGGGCACGGCCCACCATTCTCTGCCGACCATACGAATCGTCGAGGTCGGTGGGCAATGCCCACCCTACGCCTACACCTGCGTCGCGCAGCGTTTGATGCGGGCGATGGTGCGCTCGCGTCCGAGGAGGATGAGCGTGTCGATGATTCGAGGGCGGGAACAGTGATCGCCGGTTAGTTGCTCTCGGCGAGCCGCTGGCGAATGTAATCGGCGCGAAATACGCTTCGTTCCTCACCGTCCAATCGCATCCCGCGGATCTTCTGCAGATGAGCAGGCTGGGCCTTGATGAAGAGATCGTTGATGGTCTGCAATGGGATGGTTTCGAGCCGGCCCAAGTGTATCCCCATGCGTAAGTGGGACAACAGGTAAAGCGTTTCTTCGGTGCTCAGGGTGCGGGCGTTTTCCAGTGTGCCGTAGGCCCTCCAGATCTTGTCGTCGAGGGCGGTGGGACGCTCCTTCAGGAGCGCCTGTCGCGCCATCCTCTCGTAATCAACTATTTTCGGGATCACGACGCTGCAGAACTCAGCAATAATGTCCTTTTCGCTCTTGCCCAGCGTGGTTTGATTGGAAATCTGATAGAAATCGCCTGTGGCTTCGGTCCCTTCTCCGTGCAGACCGCGGACGGCGAGGCGCATGTTCTTGGCGGCGCGCGAGACTTTTTCCAACTCGCCGGCGAGCTTCAGCGCAGGCAAGTGCAGCATGACGGAGACACGAATTCCCGTGCCCACATTCGTGGGGCAGGCCGTCAAAAAGCCGTATTGTTCGTGAAACGCGAAGTCGAGTTGCTGCTGGAGGACATCATCGATTTTGTCGATTTGCTCCCACAGTTGCTCCAGCCGGAATCCGCTGCCGAGGACCTGGATGCGCAGGTGATCTTCCTCGTTGACCATCAGCGCGAGGGTCTCTTTGTCGCTGACGGCGACGCCGCGACTGCCTTCTCCTTCCGCGTGTTGACGGCTGATGAGGTGTCGCTCGACGAGCACCTGGCGATCAAGCTCCGGCGCCTCCTCGATGTCCACAAAGAGGACGCGGCAGCCTAAGTCGGCGTGCATCACTCGATCGTAGAGCAAACGATAGATTTCGTTTCGCTGGCCGGTGTCGGACTTTGTCAGGAACGGAAAACCGGCCAGATTGCGTGCCAGACGAATCCGCGAGGAAATGACGATGTCATTCATCGGCCCCGCGCCGCTGAGCCAGGTGCCTGTTCGTTTAGCGATGTCGTCGATCATTTTCATGAAGGCCCCAGCTTCTCGATTTCGTCGCGCAACCGCGCCGCCTTCTCATACTCCTCTTCCTGGATCGCCTGCTTCAGCTCGCGCTCCAAACGGGCGACGGTTTGTCGCGCCCGGACGTGTTCGCCGGTACGGACGGGGATCTTGCCAACATGCTGGACGTTGTCTTCGTGGGAACGTTCGATCAACGGTTCGAGGGCTTTCTTGAACGCATCGTAGTCATGGGGGCATCCCAGCAAGCCGTGCCTGCGGAACTCGACGAAACTCAGGCCGCAATGGTCACAGGTCAAGTCGGCCAACTCCTGGACCATGGACTTGTGCATGACAAACTTCTGCAGCATTTCATTGAGCTGGGCCTTGGGCTTCATGATCACGCCTTCTTCCTCGGCACATTCGCTGCAGAGGTGGCGTTCCTGTTTCTCGCCCCCCATCAAATCAGTCAAATGTACCGTGGCCATGGCTTTGCTGCAGACTTGGCAGGTGATGTTCATCGGCTGCGTCCCGTAAAATACCCTTACAAGTATGTTAGGATACATATAGCCTATCGTCAATCGTCGGCGTGGGGACGACCGATTTGGGATGATCAGGGTTATTCTCTCCTGAGATTTGAGACCGTTGTACCGGCCGGCCTTGAGAATATGGCGGAACAGCCAGGCGCCTCCACCACGGCGACACCGGCGAGTTCCGGACCGTGCCAGTCGAGGCGGTCCAGCGCTTCGAATACTCGCTGCGCCACGGCCTCCGCCGAGGGTGGCATTCCGGCAAGGAAAGAGTGTTCATTCAAATTCGCGCCGGTGAGCGGATCGAGGATGCGGTCCATCTCCTGCCGGACGAAACAAAAATCGACCAAGAACCCGTCCTTGCCGAGTTGGGGCCCGCGCAAGATCACAGTCACCCGCCAGTCGTGCTCGTGCAGCGGTTCCATGGCGCCGTCCGGCATTCGGACGGCGTGCGCGGCTCGGACAGTTCTCTCGACTCGAACTTCAAACATCTGCCGCTGCCCATTATCATCCTTTATGCCAGCGTGCCAAGTCCCGTGGTATCGTGGGTTCCGGTGTGAGGGCACAATCGCTACACTACTCAATACTATGCGTGTCACAAAACAGCGTGCTCCCAGCCTGTTGAAGGCCCTCGGCAGGGCGCGCTTTCCCGATGTGCTTGACCTCCCCGCGGGCAAGTATCGGCTGGTGCGTGTCTTCAAGCACGATTTCTTCGCCGCTACCGGATTGTTTCAAAGCAATGACGGCCGACAGGCCGTTTTGAAGATCGGACGGACGTCCGATGTGATGGGTCTGCCGGGGCGCTGGATCGGGCGCTATCTGGCCCGGCGCGAAGCCCGCATCTATCGAGCACTCGCCGATCTCGAAGCCGTGCCCGATTTTCTGGGGATGTGGCACGACTGTGGGTTCGTGCATGAGTTCGTGCCCGGCCACGAGCTACAGAAGGGCGAGGCAGTTGGGGACGAGTTTTTCGATCGCCTGGATGCACTCATCGGCTCGATCCACGAGCGCGCGATGGCCTATGTCGATCTTGAGAAATGTGAAAACATCATCGTCGGTGATGATGGTTTGCCCTATTTGATCGACTTTCAAATCTCCTGGCATGTGCCCGGTTGGTGGGGTTCGCGGTTTCCTGCGAGCGTTTGGCTTCGCGGGCTGCTGCAGGAAATGGACTGCTATCACTTGCTCAAGCACCGCCGCCGGAACCGGCCCGACCAACTGGCCCCTGAACAATTGGATGAGTCCTTCAATCTTCCGGGCTACATCCGGCTGCATCGCGCCCTGATCAGGCCTCTTCAGATCGTTCGGCGTGGGCTGCTGCGCAGGCTCGATCCAGAGTACGCGACGGCCCGCCGATGAACTACGGCGCGCCCCGGCCCCGCCGAAGTTTGCGCCGATTGCTCAACAGGCGCGTCGTGGGGCACTCATCGGCCGCCCGTATCCGGAACACACGACCTGCTCGGGGCGGCCCTTGGCAATAGCGGATGTTGGCCTTAGACTACCATCGTGTCTGCTTCGAATCCGAGTCTGTGGAATTCATTGTGCCTGATCCCGAGGAGCGAATATGTCGCAGCAGTGCATCGATGTGAGCTTTGTGGCTTCGTATGTTCCGCGGCAATGCGGAATCGCGACGTATACCAATGACTTGGCTACCAACCTCGCCGCACATGTGCATAAGGTAGCGCTCGCTGATGATGAGCATATCGGAATCGTTGCCCTGAACGATCGCGATGGTGAATACCAATACGGCGAGCGCGTGCAGTTCGAGATTCGGCAACACCATCGGGGCGACTATCGTAACGCAGCGGATTTTCTCAACACCAACAAGACGGACGTCATCAACTTGCAGCACGAGTACGGTCTGTTCGGAGGCGCCGATGGCAGGTATGTCATCGAACTGCTCGAGCGCTTGAAGAAACCTGTGGTGACCACGTTGCACACCGTGCTGAGCGAACCGTCCGAGGGACAGCGTCAAGTGTTGGGGAAGATTGGCGAGCTGAGCGCCACCGTCGTCGTGCTCGCGGAGCGCGCGAAATGGCTGCTGGAGGATCGCTACGGCGTGGACGCCGAGAAGATCCGCATGATCCATCACGGCACGCCGGACATTGAATTTCACGATCCCAACGAATTCAAAGAGCGCTTCATGGTCAAGGATCGACCGGTTCTTCTGACGTTCGGTTTGTTGGGTCCCGGCAAAGGCATCGAGACGATGCTGGATGCGCTGGCCATCGTCGCGCGACGGCATCCCAACGTGGCCTATATGATCTTGGGCGCGACTCATCCGGCGGTGCGGCGGGAATCGGGCGAATCGTATCGCCTCGGCCTGGAACGGCGGGCGGTGGACCTCGGTATCGCCAACAATGTCTTTTTCCATAATCATTATGTCACGCTGCCGGTGCTGGTGGATTTTCTGAAGGCTGCTGATCTGTACGTCACGCCGTATCGCTCGAAGGAGCAAATCGTCTCGGGCACGCTGGCCTTCGCGGTGGCCTGTGGCAAAGCAGTTGTCTCGACACCCTATTGGTATGCTCAGGAACTGCTCGGCGACGGTCGGGGACGACTGGTCGACTTCGATGACCCCGAAAGCATGGCTTGCGGTATCAACGAACTGCTGGATGATGATGCTCTGCGGCTGGACCTTCAGAAAAAGGCCTACCAGTTCGGCCGCCAGATGATCTGGCCCGCGGTAGCGCGCGAGTATAACGATACGTACCAGAAAGTGCTCAAGCAGGCTGCGCGGTGGGCGCCGGTCGAGGTCGGCGCCGGGAAGCCGACGCTTCAATTGTCGCTGCCCGAGGTGCGCCTCGATCACATGTTTCTGCTTACCGATGACACTGGGATGTTGCAGCACGCAGTCTACTCGACTCCAGATCGCAACCACGGCTATTGCACGGACGACAACGCCCGGGCGCTCCTCGCCGCCACCATGAGCTATCGCCTGCTGAGCGACGCGTCGGTCCTGCCGTATCTCGAGCGGTATCTTTCGTTTGTGGTCCATGCGTGGAACGATGAACTCAAACGTTTCCGCAATTTCATGTCGTATGATCGCCGCTGGCTGGATCAAGAGGGCACGGAGGACTGTCTGGCCCGCGTGATTTGGGCGCTGGGCTACTTGACAACCCATCCGCCGGCTGAGCAGGATCTCTCGCTGGCCGGCGAATTGTTCCACAAAGCGGTGGACTCGACGCGCTCCGTGGCGCATCCGCGTGCCCAGGCGCTGTGCATTATTGGTTTCAGTTACTACCTCCGGCGCTTCGAGGGGGCCACGCAGATCCGCGAGCGCATGCGAACGATGGCTGACGCTCTGTTTGCGCGATATGAACAGTATCGCAGCGACGATTGGGAATGGTGTGACGGGCACCTGACGTACAATAGCGGGCGCATGCCCCAGGCGCTTCTTCTTGCCGGGCAGGCGCTCGGAGAACAGCGATTTGTCGATTGCGGGATTCGTTCGCTGCAATGGCTGCTCAAGATCCACACGACGCCAAGCGGCGCGATCTCGCTGGTGGGCAACCGCGGGTGGTGGCCCAAGGGCGGCGAGCGAGCGGAGTTCGACCAACAGCCCATCGACGCGGCGGCCTTGGTCGGCGCCTGCAAGTCGGCTTATAAAGTCACTGGCGAGCAGAAGTGGCTCGCGCAGATGCGCCTCTGTTTCGAGTGGTTTCTGGGCAGGAACATCCTCGAAACACCTCTGGTGGACTTCAAAACGCGGGGCTGCTGCGACGGCCTCAATGCCGACGGCGTGAATCGCAATCAGGGCGCCGAGTCAACGTTGAGTTGGATTCTGTCGCTCTTGATTATGCACGAGATGCATCCCGGCGAGCCTCAGGATCAGGACGGCCGGATTGACTGAGGGGTGCTCGGGGTGGCCGGCGAAAGAACAACAGGTAGCAGATCGCCGCGGCGACAATCCAGCCAACGCCGATAAACGCGACCGACCGAACCTCGGGATTGCGGAAGGCGCCGACTACAATGCCGATCTCACCAACCACGAACAGCAGCGGCACGACCGGATAGCCCGGCACGCGCAACGGTCGGTCGGCTTGGGGTCGTTTTCGCCGCAACACCAAAAGTGCGCAACCCGTCAGCACGAAGAAGACTCCGTCGATGAAGACGACGCCGGTGATCAGCTTGCCCACGCTTTCTTCCCCAGCGAGCAGCAGGAGCACGAGGGCCATGCCGGCGATCAGCATGATCGCGGGAATCGGCGTTGCGCGGCGCGCACTCACACGGGCGAACGGGCTGAAGAATCGTCCGTCCAAAGCCATGCCGTAGACCAGTCGAGGCCCCGACAGAAGCTGGGCATTGAGTACGCCGCACGCGGAGAGCGCGACGCC
Source organism: Planctomycetota bacterium (assembly GCA_022565195.1). The sequence continues at coordinate 6,835 of JADFJZ010000043.1, forward strand.
CGCCGCGATGGCCCGTCTGCCATACCCCGGCCAGACTCCGGCCACTGCGTCCGCCGCCAGGGTCTCGCTGCCCGCCACGCCGCCGTAGCCAAGCAGCCGAAAGTACGCCCAGTTTACCAACAGGTAGACGACAACGACCGTCACGACACCCGTGATGATGGCGAACGGCACGTTGCGCTGCGGCTGGCGGATTTCGCCGCCGATCCACAGCGCGTGCTGCCAACCTCCGAACGAAAACATCGCTGGAATCATTGCCGCGAACACCAAGCCTACAATTCCGATGCCCGCCGCGCCATTCTGCTGCGCGTTCATTAAGCCCACAGCAGGCTCCGCGGAATCGACGGTCGCGGCGATCCCTGTGATTACGAGAAGCGTTCCTACCTTGGCACAGACGGTGAGATTCTGGACGCTGGATCCCCACTTCACGCCCATGCCGTTTGCCGACGCCAAACCGACGATCAACATCGCTGAAGCCGCGCTGACTTGCAGCGCGCCCGGAGTCCCGGTGCCCACCGCCTCCCACAGATTCCGCACGCAGATGATGGCGATGATGGCGATGGCTCCCGCCTGGATGGCCGTCGCATTGCAAAAGACGTAGACGAATGCCGGGAGCGGCCCGTAAGAGTCACGCAGAAGCTCATATTGGCCGCCCGTGTGCGGATAGAGACCGCCGAGCTCGGCGAACGTCAGAGCGCCGGTCAGCGCGATGGCCCCGGCGACGGCCCAGGCCAGCATCGCTACCCCGCTGCTGCCTGCCAATCGCGCTACCTCGCTGGGCGTGAAGAAGATGCCGACGCCGATGATGGCGCCAATGACGACACACGTCGCCCCGAAGGGACCCATTACACGACGCAGCCCTGCTTCCGGGTCATGCTTTTCAGCAGTTTCGATCATTCTCATTTAGCCCTCTTGCCTCGGCGTCTTTGAGTCTTGGTGGCAAAAGCTCAAGGTATCATCGAGCTACTCCGTCAAGTGGCGCTCGTGATAGGTCGAGTACATCGTGCGGATTCGCGCGGCTTCCTCTTTGTCCATCCTGTCGTAGCACGCGTGCTCAATAAATAGGCAATAAATAGGAATAAATAGGGACAGTCACCGATTTCCGGTCACCTATTTCCGAGGGTGTTTCGATCCTGCCGCGCCTCTCTTGCGGGTCGATCTCCGTCGCTTCGGGCGGCCTACGGGCAAAGCACGAACCCGTCGGCCGAGACGGTGCTCAAGCTTGCTCAGGAACGAATCGCTAGCCAGCGGCCGTCCTCGACTCGTGCTCAGTCTGATCGCAGCAGTCCAGGCCTTGTCCTCGGCACACCGCAGTTCTGATTTCCACCGCTCCCCGCGCCAGGTGTTCAGCCACGTCGGCATATCAAGCAACCCCGAAGGATCGGCTCCGGTCGCGTGCGCCGCCGCGCTCGACCAGAG
>JADFJZ010000457.1 GCA_022565195.1 Planctomycetota bacterium
TTTGAAGATCAACATTGGTCGTCAAGAGGACACGAACATCGGTGGTGAGCGTCTCGTTGCTGCCGACGGCTTCGAACTGTCGTTCTTGCATGACGCGCAGGAGCTTCACTTGCAGCCCGGGCGATGCTGTTGAAATTTCATCGAGAAAAATCGTTCCGCCGTCGGCGGCTTTGAACTTGCCGTCCTTGTCCGCGATCGCGCCGGTGAACGAACCCTTGATGTGGCCGAACAGTTCGCTTTCGAGCAGTGATTCGGGGATGGCCCCGCAGTTGACCTCGATGAACGGCTGATCGCGGCGTGTGCTGTGCTGGTGGATGGCCCGGGCGATGAGGCTCTTGCCGGTGCCGGAGTCGCCGGTGAGCAGAATGGTGACCCTGGAATCGGCGACGCTCTCGATCAACTCGAAGATCTTGGCCATTTTGTAATCGAGTCCGACGATTTGCTCGAGGCCGGTGCGTTTGGCGAGTTGATCCTTGAGCGTGCGGTTTTCGGCGAGCAGGGCCTGCTGCTGGAGGGCGCGCTCGACGGCGAGTTTGACTTCGTCGTCGATGATCGGCTTGGTGAGGTAGTCGTAAGCCCCGAGCTTGATGGCGTCGACGGCGCTTTCGATGGTGCCGTAGCCGGTGATGAGAATGGTGACCACTTCCGGATGCTTCTGGCGGATGGCCCGCAGCAGTTCGAAGCCGTCGGAATCGGGCAAGTTGACGTCGCTGATGACCAGCTTGAAGTTGCCGCGGGCGAGTTTTTCGAGGGCGGCGCGTGTGTCGCCGGCCTGATCGACGTCAAAGCCCTCGAGGCGCAGGAACTCGCCGAGGGAATCGAGAATGATGGCGTCGTCATCGACGACCAGGATGGCGGGTTTATTGTCGGACAAATTGGCCTCCTCTGGCGTGTTGCGGGTTTGCGGGCATACGCACCTCGAAGCGGGCTCCGCCCTGGCTTCGATTGGTTGCGGTGATGGTTCCGCCGCAGCAACGCTCGATCAAATCGCGGCAAATCGCCAGGCCCAGGCCGGTGCCGGCGCCGGGAGCGCGGGTGGTGAAGAACGGTTCAAAGACTTGCTCGGCGGCGGCGGGCAGGCCCGGGCCTGTGTCTTCGAAAATGACGACGAGATCGCCGCTTTCTCGCCGTGCGGTGATGGTCAGCGTGCCGCCTTCGGGCATGGCTTCGAGGGCGTTCTTGGTCAAGTTGCAGAACACTTGAAACAGTTGGGCGCTGACCGGCTGGATCAACGGGCAATCGTCCACTTGCTGAACGATTTGCACGCCGGCCGTTGCGGCGGCGGACTTCATCAGCTTGAGAACGTCTTCGACGATTTCCCGGATGCCGGCTTGCTCGTGCGTGGCCGGCTTGGTCCGTGAGAATTCGAGGAGGTCGCGCGTGATGTGGATCATGCGCATCAGGCCGGTCTTGGATTCGTCGAGATAGCGGCGCGTTCTGGATTCTTCGGTGTGCTCGGGCGCGGCGATGGCCAGATTGATGTAGCGCAGGATGCCGTCGAGCAAGTTGTTGAGTTCGTGGGCCACGCGCGAGGTCAGCGCCCCAATAGTGGCCATTTGCAGCGACTTGGCGAAGTCGGGGTCGTGCTGCGCGGCAGCGGTTGAGTGGCGCGCGATCACAATGCAGCCGGTTGGCGCGTCGCTTTCGCTCAGGCAGAGCGGCTGGCAATCGATGGTGAGTGATGCGTGCCGGCAGGCGACTTCTTCAAATGCCGCCGCACCGCCCGTGGCGATGACCTTTTGGATCGCATCCGACAAATTGAAGGCCTCTTCGTTGGCGGTGAGGGCATCGAACAAATCAAATGCTGATTGGCCCTCGCCGAACAGGGTCCGGGCGGCTGCGTTCTTGTGTACGACTTGCAGGCGCGGATCGACGATCACGATCGCCGGTTCGCCCGTCGCTGTTCCGGCGTGGGCCGGTCGGTTGTTGTTGTTTTGACGCACAACAGGGTCTCCACGAGACGCGTACGTTGCCGCGGGGCCACGGCGCGCTCCGGGTCCGGGGGTGTTCGCTCCGAAGGGGTTGAATCCCCGGTGCCATC
>JADFJZ010000044.1 GCA_022565195.1 Planctomycetota bacterium
AAATTGTCGATCTCGCCGTCGCCGTCTTGATCCAGCACGCAGCCGGTGGGATCGGTCACGAAGACCGGCTTGTCCACTTCGATGGCGTCCAGCGTTCCCACTTGGTAAGGCCCGGCAAAAACGATGCCCGGCAGCTCTTCGGTGCCAATCTGGTCGGAAGTGAAGACCTTGTTCTCCAGATGCTTGCCGCCGAAAACGAGGTAGACCACGCCGTTTCGCGGTTTGTCCTCGCCCGGCAGGGTGACGGTCTCGCCCGGTGCGGAGATCAGCAAGTCGCCCAGACCGTCCTGATTGAAATCGCCGGCTGGGCTGATGTCGGCGCCGAAGGAATCGCCATCATTGGCGCCGTAGATCCGCATGCCCTGCAATTCCGCTGTGGCGATTTGAGAGACGACGCGATCGCCGTCGATCCGCTGGCCTCCGAACACGACAGCGACCAGACCGTTGTTGACCATGCCCATGCCGTTGTAATCCTTCGAGGCAATGACGACATCATCGATCGCGTCCCCGTTGATATCGTTGCCGCTTTCCTGCTTCAGGCCCAGGTGATCGCCTGGTGTTTCACCGAAGATGCGCAGCATCGGCGAACGAAAGTTGAGGTTGTTGGCGCTGTTCAGCTCGATGTTGCCGTAGGGGAAGCGGTTGTAGACCACATACACGGTGCCGCCGTTAAAGATGGTGGGATCTTCGGGATCGATAACACCATTGTTGTTGGCATCCAGCGTCGGGTCGGCGAAGGGCGCCCCGCAGAGAATGTCGGGCGGGCCGTCAAGGTTGAAGTCACCCGCGGAGGTCGCCCCGCCCAGCTTGTCGCTGGACTTTTCGCCGCGAATGAAAAACCAGCCCGGGAATTGCGTTACGGAGATGCCGATGCCGCCCGCGTGGTATCCGGTTTCGAGCGTTCTGGCAACTCGGATTTGGCCGCAACTTCCGTCGTTCAGTGGCCTCGTCGAAAGCATTGGGAAGTGGTGGCAGTCGTCCTCATCGTTCGACATCGCGGCGGAGCCGAAGTCCTGCCCCATCCACACGATGACATTCGCCCGTGCCAGGCGGGTGGCGATATGCGGGTGCGCTTCACCGGCCTCACTCAGCAATTGCTGGGTCTCCAACTCATTTCTCGGGGCGGAGATGATGATTTCATCGAATCCGTTGAGATCGATGTCGGCCAGAACCGCGACGTTCATCCCGTAATGCGAGTTGAGCGGATCAATCTGAAACGGCGATGTGCCCGGATTGTTGTGCCCGAAATTGTCGAAAATAGCCACGTTGAAACGAACGCCCACCGGTTGCAGAACGATGGGGGGCTCGAACTCTTCCGGTCCCGGTTCGGAGCCGGTGGAAGTGAGGGAGAAAACTTCTCGGGTCGGCGCAAGGTTGTTGTTGCAGGGGATGCCGTCATCGTCGTCCTCAAAGAAATCGGTTAGTTGGATATTGTTCTCACCGTAGACCACGGCCACGGTGCCCATCTTTTCTTCATGGGCGAAAAAGATGGTTCCCTCGGTGTATCGAATAAACACGCTCGGGTCAGGCTCGAAATCGGTGGAGTAGTTGTTCGACAAATTGTCCGGGTAGCAGAACGGCAGGAGACATCCGGGGTCGTCGCAATCGGGATCGTCGCCCATGTCGTCGTCGCGGGTCGTGGCCAGGTATTCATTGTGAGCCAGACCCACGATCATTTCAGAAATTCCAGCAGCGGGGGGCGCACATTCCCCATACGCGGGATGCGTCCCCAGATTACTGATGAAATCGATATCGGTAATGCCCAGCGTGTAGGGTTCCGCCAGGTCCTCGACGAAACCAATCCTCCGATCATCGCCTAAGCCAATGTCTATCACACCGGCATCCGCCAGCAGGAAGTCCGGGTGCGGGCTGTAGACGGATCCACGGATGCGACTTCGGCTGGTACTCGGGATCGACGTGGCCACGCTGTTGATGTTGATGTCGCCGCCGAAACGGAGCTGTCGCCCGTAGATGAGGTAGACTTCGCCGATGTTGCCACGGTTGTTGGGGTTGCCGTATTGGGCGACGACGGCGAAGTCGCCGATGCCGTCGCGGTCTTGGTCGCGTGCGGAGATCATCTTGGTGCCGAGGTTGGCCAGCGGATTGAAACCCAGCCAGCGATTGCCCGCCAGGGTGCGCCCGATCTGGCCAAGATCGATCGTGCTGCGGGTGGAGGATGCGGAGCCCTCGACGAGTTCCAGGACGTACAGCCGCCCGGAGGCATAGGTGTGCGTCGTCTTGAGCCCGTCGTCCACCGTGGCCCGAATGAAATACGGCAGGCCGTCCCGCCGAATCGGGATTTCCTGAACGTCGATGACGACGTCGAAGTCGATCTGGTCGAACCGCCCCTCGGCGATGAAATCGCGCTCCAGGATGATGTTGCCGGGATCGTCGTCGCTCCGGAAATCGTCGTTCGTGGGATCGTTGTCCAGGTCGAGCAGAATCGTGACGTCGACGTCATCCTCCTGGTCGTAGTGGAAGGCCACGCCGGGATCGGGTGATCCGGGCGGGCCGGGGTCGAGCAGCGTGGGCCGGATCGAGATGGTCACGACGTCGCCCTGGGAGGTGCCGACGTTGGTCTGCGGTTCGATCAGCACAACCTGTGGCGGGACGTTGCCGCCCGCCTGGCCCGGCGGCGCGACCGTGACCTGCACGCGGTTGCCCGTGTCGGGATTCTCTGCAAAAACAACCACGGGCGTATTGACGCCGTCGTCAATCGTCATGCGTACAAAATAGGTGCCGATGAGGATGGAACTTGTGTTCACTTGAAAGCGGTCGAGCGTCACGTCGTTCTCGCGGATTCCACCCGCCACCGGGAAGACGTTCAGACCGTCGATCTCCAGGAGGTCGATGTCGATCAGGGCGTTGCTGTCGGGGTCGCTGTCGGTCCAGCGGACGATGAACGAATCGCCTTGGCTGATTTCTTCATCTTCGTCAGGCGCGATGATCGTCAGGATCGGCGCCACGTTGGAGGTTACGCCAGGGCTGCTAATGGCGACGGGGCTGAAACCGGTGCAACTGACTTGCAGGACCAGCGCCAAGGCGCCGCAGCAGGACAGCAACGAAAAACCCAGGGCGAAGCGGCCCAAGCCCGTTGTGACGGCTGCGTCTTTTGATTTCCGCATGTCGGAGGCTCCTTTGAATGTGCCGTGCGGATCAAGGTTACTCAACTCGCAGCATTTCAACTCGGGACGAGCGACGATGCAGGGCCGGTGCAGGAGTAGCCCCGAAGAGGTCGGTCGTCGTCACAAGCCTATCGGCCAAGCATAGTTACGCTGTTGCCGGTCGAATCATGGGGATTTCGAATCATTGCTGCTCAACAAATCTTAGGGGGGGTCCAAATGTCCCGTCAAGAAAGAACCGACAGGCAGCGGGCAACCCCACAAAGGCCTTGGCTGGACACCCGCACAGACCTACCCTATGATAACCACAGGAGGACCCTATGCACAAGCAACTCCCAAGGGCCAAAGGCTTTACGCTGGTCGAACTGCTGGTCGTGATCGCCATCATTGCCCTTATTATCGGCATTTTGCTGCCGAGTATCGCCTCGGCGAGGGCCCAGTCGAAATTTGTGGCCTGCGGTGTCAATTTGCGGACCATAGGCCAGATGCTCCATGCCTATGCCGGGGAGAACGAGGATCGCATACCCAGGGGGCCGTCCTTCAATTCCGTCAACGATCCGCTCTTTACCCCATTCGTTCCTTATTTCGTCTTCGGGCAGGACATTGCCACGAGTCAGATCTGGACAACTCAGTACGACGCAGCCGTCTGCCCGTGCCCTGCTGGGGTGGATTGTCATTGCTGCCCGACTGATATTTGTTCTGGCGGTGTTCACCCCGCTGAGTATATGGGACTGGGCCTGCTGACCAAGAAGCCGGGCAAGATCGGCAACGAGTTCCTTTTTTGTCCGGACGATGGTTCGCTCAATCTGAGCGAAGAGGGTCCCAAGATAGGTGATCCGAACCAAATGGCCTTCGGCTCCTACCTCTATCGGCAGATGGATATCATGCCGCCGCAAATCATGAGCGAAGGCAAGCTGGATAACCTCCAGGCCTGTGATTTCATCCGACCGCAGATGTCCGCGACGATTCCGGAAACCACGTATCGCCTCGATGTTCACGCATTGGCATTGGATTCGAATAGCTTGGGGACCGCCGAAGCCGAGCATCTCAACCACGGCGGCAAGAAGGTCAACGTGCTGTACAAAGACGGTTCAGTGCAGCCGTTTGACAACGAAAAGCAAGAGACTGCGGACGGCAAGCCGCCCTGGGCCAGCATCCCGGCCAGCGCATTCGCTACTGCTCCGGCCGGTATACTGTACGCCCTCGATCGGATTTTCGTGGCTGCCGACTACAGTTACGTCAACGCGGAACCGTGGTACGCGCCGGTTCCGTAGTAGCCGATCCGCGCCGTGTGCCCCGCCGCGGCGGGCCCTTGAGCAGTGCTTGCGGGAAACCATTCAGGATCGCACTGCTCAAGAGCAGTGCCACACTCAGCGCTCGCCGACATACCGCTCCCGATCAATCCGCCCCGCGTTTGCGTGAGACTTTGAGGATCGATCTGCGATAGTACGCCAGCCCCAGGCAACTGAGCGGGATGGCCAGCACCAGGCCGAGAAAGCCCAGCAGTTTGCCCCAAACGAAAATGCTCAGCAGAATGACCCACGGCTTCAGGCCGGTGGCCTGGCCCATGATTTGCGGCGTCAGCACGGCATCCTGAATGAGTTGCACCACGGCAAAGACGATAACGACTCCGAGGATCGGCCACAGCGGGCTCATTTCCGATTCAAACGCCTTGAGCAGCGCCAGGAGAATTGCCGGTCCGAAGCCCACCGTCTGCAAGTAGGGCACCATGTTCAGCAGCCCGACGAACAGCCCCACGAAAACCGCCAGCCGGATGCCGACGATTTTGAACCCAATGGCGAACAGCACGCCGCAGCAGGCCGCCACCAGAAACTGCCCTCGAAAGTAGCGGCTCATCGCTCGGCTGAACTCGCCGAAGAACTCGACGATCGCCTCGCGGTATTGCGGCGGAAGCTGCTCTTTCCAACCGCTCTGGAAACTATTGAAGTCCATCAAGAGAAAGATGAGGTAGAGCAGGACAATGACCACACCTGTCAAGGCCAGCAGCGCGTTGAACAACGTGCCGATTATGCCCAGCACCCCCTCGGTCAGTTTCGCGACTGTGGGCAGCATCAACCCGGCCGCTTTGAGCAGCAGTTGCTGGAGCTGGTCGGGATCGGTGCTGTCTTTGAATTCCTGGAGTTTCTCTTGGAACTCCGACGAAGTGATCTTGTCCGTCAACGGCTGGATTTGTACGAGCAACTTTTCTTTTATTTCCCGGTCGGCGATGATCTGGGAAACCTCCACGACCTCGCCGTAAACGAACCAGAGCAAGAGAGGCACGATCACCAGAACGGCGACCGCAAAGATGGCCAGCGTCAGGCCGACGGCCAGTCCGCGCCGGCCCCCGGTTTTTTGCTCGAAGGCATTGACGATCGGATTCAGCAGATAGGCCAGCAGCACCGCCACCGCGAACGGCACCAGCACATCGCTCAAATAAGCCAGCAGCCAAAAGGTCGCGATCAATGTGCCGACCGTGAGCAGCAAGCGGAAGACGCGATCAAAATCGTAACGCGGAGTTTCCTCAGACATGGTCGCAAATTAGAGCAAAAGCAGACACAACGGGCAATTACAATCTGCCGGCCCCCAAACAAACCAACTCGGCGCGATCAGCGCCCCCCAAGGCTTGCCGTTTAGCAGCCTCCTCAAACCCGCGAGGCCCGCCCGCGAGTTGAAACCTCAACACAGCAGTCGCACCGCCGCCGCGATCGCCGCCGTCTCCGTGCGGAGAATCGTCTGCCCAAGCCGAAGCGCACCGCAACCCGCGTCTCGCGCGGCCTCCAACTCCTCGGTCGTGAATCCGCCTTCAGGCCCGACGAGCACCAGCACGCTCTTGTGAGATGTTGGCCCGCCGGCATTGGATCGGTCGGCGCTGCCGTCCGCAATGACCGCCGCCTCGAACCGCCCGATGGATCCGACAACTTCCGCAAAGGACACGGGTTCGGACAGTTCGCAGAGCCACGCGCGCTGCGACTGCTTGCACGCCTCGATCACCGTGCGGCGCAGTTTTCCAAGGCGATGGGCAGAGGGCTCGGCGATGCTGCGCTCGCAACGCATCGGCCAGATCGCCGCCACGCCCAGTTCCGTGCATTTCTCGACCAGCACGTCCTGGCGCGGCCCTTTGGGGAACGAAACGGCCAGCGTCAGTTCGACCGGCGCGTCGGCATCGCGACTTTCGACCGCGGCGATTTCGACTCGAACAGCCCGCCGGTCGATTGAATCGATTCGACCGCGCGCTTCGCTGCCCCGCCCGTCAAAGAGGACGACTTCATCGCCCACAGCCAGACGCCGCGAAGACGCCGCGTGCCGCGATTCGGTCTCGGAAAGTGCAACCAGACCGGGTTCAAGTTTTTGCGGTCCCGTATAGAACCGAGGATCGGCCATTCTGATCCACCTGTGGCGAAGCGGCACCCACTCAGCGAGAACGGTGGGGCCGCACCGCCTTTGCCTAAGCGTCCCGCCTGCCGCCAACCGATGATAACTGCATACTATTGTCGTGCCTCGGCGATCCACGATCAAGCGGGGTGCGTGTGCGCAATTCGCGTTGCCGAGATGACCATGAGTGACCCGGACCACCCCAATCCGAATCCTTCCCCACCGCCCGCGGCGGCCGAAGAGCCGGACCTGCAGAACCAGGTTGACGAGTTGCTCGACGAAGTGGAAGCACTGACCAAAGAGACCCTCGGTGAAAGCGAGTCCGGCGAGGCCCGCGCGCCGGCGGACGTGCCGACCACCGATCCAGCCAAGGAAATAGCCGCCGACGATGTCGGCCTGTCCAGTGAATCGCCTCTGGTCCAGGATGGCGAGCGCACGCCGGTCGAGGAGGTTGCCGCTGATGTCGATCAAGAGCTGGACCAAATGGAAAGGCTCATCAGCGGAATCGGAGGCTCAACTTCGCCCGCCGATTCAAGCACCGCCGACCAGACCGAGGTGGCTGCCGCGGTCCCTGCCGAAGCGCCAGACCCAGAGTTGCCGAAAGACGCAGAGAACACCACGGCGTCCGATGCTGACGCCATCGCGACTATCGAGGAGCAGCAACCCGCGTCAGAGCCCGCCGTGGGCGCCGGGCCCGATCCCATGCCGCCCGCCTCAGCCGACGACGGGGACACCACCCTCGATGAAGACATTGCGGAAATCGCCGGCTCCACGCTCGACGCCGCTCCGCCGACCGAACTGGACGCCCTCATCGCCGGCCAAATACCATCCGATCAGGAAGATCTCCCGGCGGCTGATCCGGAAAGTCTCCAGCCCGCCGAATCCGCCAAAGAGGCGACACTGGATCAGGATATCGATGCTCTGCTGGCTACACCGCAGGATGCGGATCTTGAGGCACCGCGCGCAGACGTTCCACCGCCCGCAGACCCGGGAGATACGCCCGCAACGACGGACACGGCTGCTCCGCAACCAACAGCGGCCCCACAGCCCGACATTGATCTGGAGTCCATTCCGATTTGGCGTGTGGTGAAGCTCAAACTCAAGGCCAGATCGCGGCATCTGGGCCTCTTCATAGGCCAAAGAGGGACCGATGTTTTGGTGTGGCTGCTGGACCGCATCGACGCAAAAATCGGCAACAAACTGCCGCCGATGGTCCGGGAGTTGATCGGTTATTGCGCGCTGGCCACCCTCGCCATGGCGATCATTGCACTGATCATGCTTCTGCTCTGAAGAAGGCCCCCTTTCGCATCCGGATTCTGAACTTCCCCGACCCTGTGACTAAATTGAGCGACCGGCGTGTTGTTGTTTGTGCGGCGGAGCGTATAATCCCCGCAATAGCAGGACGCTCGCCTCGCCGGCGGCAGGGCGCGCGGCGTGGCTCGCGGACTGAGCCCCCCCGACTCCCCAGCCCGGCTCGGACAAGGAGGTGCCGATGAAATGCATCACGGTAATCAATCAAAAGGGCGGCGTCGGTAAAACGACCACGGCGGCCAACCTGGGCGTGGCATTGGCCCGTCGTGCCCGGCGAGTCTTGCTCATCGATCTTGACCCGCAGGCGCACCTGACGATTCATTTGGGCGTCGAGCCGGAGGGCGATCAGCCCAACAGCTATATGCTGCTCACACTCCAACAATCCATCGCCGACATTCGCCGGACCGTGGAAGAACGACTGTGC
>JADFJZ010000458.1 GCA_022565195.1 Planctomycetota bacterium
CGATTGCTACAACGCCAACCCCGCCAGCATGCAGGCCGCGATGGATACCATCGGCTCGATGGACACGCCGGGGCGCCGCGTGGCCATCGTCGGGGACATGCGCGAACTCGGCGAACACGCCCGCGGGCACCACGAAGAACTGGGCAGGCTGGTCGCCCGCAGCAACATCGACGTCCTGCTCACGGTCGGCCGGTTCGCGGACGTTGTTTGCGAATCCGCGCGCCGCGCCGGGTCCGATCGACTCGTGCTCCATGCCAGCCGGAGCGTCGATGATCTCTCCAGCCGCATCGGCACGCTGCTGAAGCCGACGGACACCGTGCTGCTGAAGGGCTCCCGGGCATTGCGCCTGGAGCGCCTGATTGAACACATTGCCGGGCACTAGCCGGGCCTGAGACTTGAGGCGTCGCCTGACGTGATTTACCACATCCTGAACCTCTTCAACACGACGAATCAACCCTACGCCTACACGGATATCATGTTCCGCGCCATATGCGCCGTTCTGCTCGGCTTCTTCATGGTCTTCCTGCTCATGCCGGCAACGATTCGGTTTCTCGCCCGCCGCAAACTGGGCGATCAGCCGGAATTCGACCACGACAAACTCAACGAACTAATGAGCAACAAGGCCAACGTGCCGACGATGGGCGGCATTCTCATTGTCGGCACGATTCTGACTTGCATGCTGCTGCTGTGCGACTTGACCAACTACTACGTCTGGCCGGCTGCGGTGCTGTGCCTCGTCTGGCTGGGAACGCTCGGAGCGGTCGATGATTGGTTGAAGCTCACTGCCTTACGTCGCAGCGGAACGCGCGACGGCATTCGCACGTGGGAAAAGCTGGTCTTCCAGGTCGGCCTGGGTGTTTTGATGGGCTACTACGTCTACCGCCACGGGCAGCACAACTTCGCCGTCATGGGCCGGCTTGGCGAAGATGTGGAAACCTACCGCATCTTGGCGGTGCCGTTTTACAAACAAGGTCTGACGCTGACGCTCGGCGCATTCATGTTGATCGCCGTGCTCGTCATCACGGGAACCTCCAACGCCGTAAACTTGACCGACGGCATGGACGGATTGGCCGCCGGCTGCATGGCCTTGTGCAGCTTTTTCTTCATGATTCTGAGCTTTATTGTCGGTGATCAAGAATGGGCGACGACCCTGCTCTTGCCCCACGTACCGCAGAGCGGCGAACTGGCTATTTTGTGCGGCGGTGTGCTCGGCGCCTGCCTGGGGTTCCTGTGGTACAACTGTCACCCCGCCCGCGTTTTCATGGGCGATGCCGGATCGTTGCCGCTCGGCGGACTCATGGGCTACGTCGCCATTGTGACGCGGCAGGAATTGATGCTGTTCATCGTCGGCGGCATCTTTGTGATTGAGGCTGCCTCGGTCATGATGCAAGTCGGGTACTTCAAGCTCTCGGGCGGAAAGCGGATTTTCAAGGTCGCACCGATTCACCATCACTTCCACTTGAGCGGATGGACCGAGACGCAAACAGTAATCCGGTTCTGGCTGGTTGCTGCCGTATTCGCAACCTTCGCACTGGCCACATTGAAATTGAGATGACGCAAGCCCACGGCATAATCCAGGACGCGAATGTGGCCCTCGGTACCAAGGATGAGGCGGTCGGCGCTGCGCCTGCATCGCTGGGCGGGCTGATTCTCTCGTTGGCCACCGCGCTGATCCTGCTCGGCGTGGTCATGGTATTCTCGGCCCGCGGCACGCTTGACCGGCCCCTGTTCCCGCAAGACCCACTCCATTCCATCGCCGCGCGGCAAATCGCATTCGCGCTGCTGGCGATCGCCTTGATGTGGATCACCTACGGCATCGGCTATCGATGTCTGCGCTGGCGAAGCCCGACGTTGAGCGGAGACCTGCTCTACGACATGGCCAACCAGGGCAAACGCACGTACCGAGAACCGGCCGTCTTGCTCCTCGTTCTCGTGCTGGTTTGCTTGGTCGCCGCTCTCGTGCCCGGCCTGGCGGACGCGCGTCGTGGCGCGAGGCGCTGGTTGCAGTTCGGGCCAAGCGAGTACGGACCCGGTTT
>JADFJZ010000459.1 GCA_022565195.1 Planctomycetota bacterium
ACATGCACTTGTGTCGGCCCAAGCGCGCGACAATTCATTGCACAGCTCCAAGGCAGCGTGTGCGTCCACGTAGTTGTTGTAGGAGGTTCGCTCTTGCTGCCCTTCGACGTCACCGTCTGCGATAGTCAGATTCTTTGGCCTATCGTCGCCCGCGAACCCGTACAGCAGACCCTTCTGGTGCGGGTTTTCGCCGTATCGCAGCCGCCCCCAACACCAAAGCTGCAAGAAGTGAACGTCGGATTCTTGGTCATTTGGATTGAGCCCCATCCACTCTGTTACGGCCGCATCGTATCTTGTGGTAGCCCAAAATGCGCCGAACGCGCCACCTTGAAAGAGGTCGTCGTCCTCGTTGCCCTCTAGGAGGTCACGCAATCTCGACAGCGTTGTGTCGTACAGCTGTGGCATTTCCACGGCCAATACGTGTTTGTGGTTCTTCGCCGCAGCGCGGAGCAGGCAGGGGCCGCCGATGTCGATCATCTCGATGGCCTGCTCGAACGTGCAATCGGGATCGGCGATGGTTTCCTTGAACGGATAGAGGTTCACGACAACCATGTCGATCGGTTCGATGCCCTGCTCTGCCAATTGTCGCATGTGCTCGGGATTGTCGCGGTCGGCGAGGATGGCGGCGTGGATCTTCGGGTGCAGCGTCTTGACCCGGCCGTCGAGCATCTCGGGAAAGCCGGTGATTTCCTCAACCAGCGTGACGGGAACGGTGTTTTCTTTCAATAGTGCTGCGGTACCGCCGGTAGAAATGATCTCGATGCCCAGTGCAACCAGCCCGCGGGCAAACTCGACGATACCGGTCTTGTCGTGGACGCTGATCAGCGCCCGCTTGATCTTACGCTCAGGCATGTTTGGGGACCGTACTCAGTTCTCGTTGCTCACCGGCGTAGCATCGCTCTTGCTCCGCAACAAGTCAATGAGCCTGGGTCGCTGCTCGGCGACGGTGTCCTCGGCCGGCGTGCCCGTCTGTGCCGCCACGCGGCCTTGGTTTGCCTGGCGAGCCTGAACGTCCTCAAACCTCAAGTACGGGATCGACTTGTGCTGGGCACACATCAGTCGGCCGCCGCGGCTGCCCAAATACATGGCCGCGCTGGCGGTGTTGCGGGCCACCAACTCCACGTTTCCCGCATCCATCCTACTTTGCACGCGGCCGGTCAACTGGTTGGCGCCGACAATTTCGCCATAGCGGGACAGCATGTAGATTTGATCGTCCGAAGCGGAGATGAACTCAGCCGCGTCGGGTGCGTGCCAGACTTGCTCTCCAGTGTCCGTATGGACGGCGTACATGCCGTGTTCCTCGACCTGTTGATAAAGCATTTCACCAAGCAACACGGGTTGGCTCCGGATCATGCCCGGCGTGCGAAAACGCCACAGCCCTCTGCCGGTATTCACATCCAACTTGTAAAGATTGTGATCGCTGGATCCAAAATAGACGCCCGTGCTGTCCACATAGATGTCCGCCGTAATCGGGGCACTTCCTTTGAAGACCCAGAATCGACTCTTGTCATACGAATCGCAGGCCCGAATCTTGGCGTCCTGTGACGCGAAGAACAGGCCGCCTCCCCAGAGCACCGGTGACGAGACCGTGATCGCTTGAGTTCTGATCCGCCATTTCTCGATCGCCGCCACGCCCCCACCGGAAGGCACCAGTTCGATGCAGTGCAGCATCGAGTCGAGCCCGCAGACGTATGTGCGTACGCCGTCGCTCAACGCGGAGGTCGAGGGAATGAAGTCCAGATCGAGAGTGGCGACTTGCTCGCCAGTGGCGCGATCGAGCCACTTGATTGTTTCGGAGGTCGACACGAGTGTCAGATCCCGGCCCCAGAAGCTGCGGACGTGGGTCGGCTGAAAGACGCGATTGCCCGGACCGCCGAGGTTCACTGCCCACCGAATCGTCCCTACGTCAGCATGCACGGCATAGAGATTCGAGCGCGCCGTGACGGCGTAGATGTTCTCGCCGACCAAGTACACTCGCGAGACCACGTCGTCGGCCAAGAGAGGCAGCTGCGCTTGCCAGAACTTGTAATGCTCAA
>JADFJZ010000045.1 GCA_022565195.1 Planctomycetota bacterium
CTCTGTGGCGTCACGAACCGCCTGAAACGGAGTCTGCCGGCCATGTACCCTGAGCATGGCTACGGGTCCGGCCTCTCCGCCAACTCCACCACCAGGTGCACCAGCGTCCGCACGCCCACCCCCGTGGAGCCGGTCACCAGGTAGCCGTTGTCCTTGTCCACCCGGGCCGTCCCCGCTATGTCCAGGTGCGCCCACGGCACCTCCTCGGCGAACTCTGAGATGAAATAGGCGGCCGTGATCGCCCCCGCAGCCTGTCCCCCGGTGTTTTTGAGGTCTGCCACCTTGCTTATGATCTGCTCCCTGTACTCCTCGAACAGCGGAAGCTGCGGACCTTCCGGCATATCAAATCCGCAATCGTCAAGCATGCATCGCAATGCGCTCTGGAAGTCCGCAAAACGGTCTGATTGCTCTGCGAAAGCGTCCTCGCGCGTTCCCAGGTCCTGGTAGCGTTCGGTCGCCTTATGAATATGAAAATCGTAAAACGTTTTGTTTTCAATATGGTTCGTATGCTCATGGCTCTTGCCGTTATATCGGCAAAGCCGGAAGAGTTGCGTTGTGTCCTTAGGGAAAACGGTGAGAATGATAGAGAAGTCCAGTGGGTTAAAGTCCCTTTGTCTCAAGATGAGGCGATAGTCGTTGCCGTCAGCTCCCTGGACATCCAGCTCACGCTCCCTGTGCCCGCGCTTGTTCTTTAGTTGAACCCGAGTTCGGTAGTCATCGGAAAGCGGTTTGCGTTCCCCAATAAACGCAACGATTTCCTGATCTGAATACTTTACCATTTCCCTGCTCCAAAGGAACCTTCGCCTGGTGAAGCCTATTTCCTTGGCTCCTCGATAATCCAATCCTCCCAGTCGATCACCACCCGGACCAGACTGGGATCTTTTCCCTTGGCCAGCCCTGTCAGGAATTCGTCGAAGCGCCGCTGCAGCTCCGCCGGTGTCACTGGAATCCCACCCTCAAGCAGTGCGGCGCGCAGATCCTTGTAATGCATGACCACCTTCGTCAGACCCTGGAAAACCGTCTTCAGCGTATAGTTGAATTCGTCGTCAATATCCTCGGGTCGGACCCCAAGGAGATGTTTCGCCACTTCGGCAAGGGCTTTGGCCCGGATGAACCCGCTTTTGAAGGTCTGGCGTGCCGAGAAACGGAATTCGGCACCATCCTCGATGGCGCGCTGGGATTTCTGGAGTGTACGGTTCAGTTTCGCACGGAAGCCGGAGACCATTGGTTGTACGTCGCTGAGCCGGTTTCCGGCCGGATGTGTGTCGAGAGCGAACCGTATGTACACATCCGCAAATCGGGTCGAAGTTATTGATAAACCATTGACAACAAGACAGTTACAACATCGAGAGACGGGCAAAAAGACCCATAAATAGGCGTGCGGCACCCCGAAGTTGTTTTGGCGCGGTCAAAGGGTGCCGCAGCGAGTGGAAGACAGCATATTCAATTGTCGATCTGACCGGGATGCGCGACGAATCAACGCGGCTCTGCCCCGGCGGTTGATTATAGGCAGGCCCAAGTGGGAAATTCATCCGCTTGAGCATCCCTCTCCGAAATCTCCAGCCGGCGGATCATGCGATCGGTCCAGAGCCATCAACGGCTGATGAAAACGCGCTCTCACCGCGCGCAGAAAACAGGGATATCGACCGCATCGCCGCCCGATGCCGACCGTCAGTACTAACTCTGTTAAAAACTCGACTTCGAGAACTGATTCCGACTAATCGAATAGTCGACAAACGGCACCGGAACCGGCCTTAGTCCAAGTTTATACACGATTGAGGGAAATAGGTCAAGGATTATTCACAAGCGGAGAAAAAAGAACGGCACTAGTCGATCGCCTGGAGAATCCGCGCTCGCACTTCGCCGAAGCCGACGCGATACCCTTCTCCCTGGCAGTGGCCCCGCATGATTACGGAATCACCATCTTGCAGGAACTTCCGCTCTTGGCCGTTCGGAAGTTTGATCGGCTTGGTGCCCTTCCAACTCAACTCCAGCATCGAGCCGCGCGAATCTTCGGCCGCGCCGGAGACGGTGCCTGAAGCGTATAAGTCGCCCGGCTGAACATTGGTGCCGTTGATCGTCTGATGGGCCAATTGCTGGAGGATATTCCAGTACATATGACGGAAATTCGTGCGCGTGAGGCGCGCCGGTTCAGGCATTGTCTCGGTGGCGAGCAGCACTTCCAAGTTCAAGTCATAGGCCCATTCGCCGTCAAATTGAAGGTAAGGCAGGACCGGCGGGTCTTGGGACGGGCCGGACGTGCGAAACGGCTCGAGCGCGTCCAACGTGACCACCCACGGAGAAATCGAAGTCGCAAAAGACTTGCCCAGGAACGGGCCGAGGGGAACATACTCCCACTTTTGAATATCCCGGGCCGACCAGTCGTTGACCAGAACCATGCCGAAGATGTGTTCCGCCGCCTGCGCGGTGGAAATGCAGGTCCCGAGATCATTCCCAGGCCCGGTGAAGAATCCAACTTCCAGCTCAAAATCGAGCAACCGCGAGGGGCCGAAGACCGGTGCGGCTGCGTCATCCGGCTTGGTTTGACCTTTCGGGCGGTGGATATCGACCCCAGACACAATGATCGAACTCGCCCGGCCGTGATAGCCGACGGGGATGTGTACCCAGTTCGGCAACAGCGCGTTTTCGGGATCGCGGAACATGGCCCCGACGTTGGTCGCGTGCTCTTTGGATGAATAAAAATCGGTGTAGTTGCCGATGCGGGCGGGCAGCATCATCTCAGCCTCCGCCTGCGGCAGAAGCGCCTGCGCACGGAGTTCGCCGTTGTCGCGCAATTCGCCGTGGTCTTCGCGCAGCAGCGCGCTGATCCGATTGCGAACCTCGGCCCACACGGAGCGCCCCTTGCCCATGAAGTCATTCAATGCATCGCGCGCAAAGACGTTGTCGCCGGCGATGGCCGTACCGGCGAACAGCCCGGCCTGATGAGCCACCGACAGGTCGAGCACCATTTCACCGATGGCCACTCCGATCGCGGCATCACCACGCCGCCGGCGGAACACGCCGTAAGGCAGATTCTGGATCGGAAAATCACAATCCGGCGGGACCGGGATCCAGGACTTCAAGGCCGGATCATTTGCAGATAAGGTCAAACCATACTCCTTGCTCGCCGTGTTACAACAACCTCAGCTTCTGTAGGCCCTCCACCGGCTCGTCGAAGCTGCAACTGCCAAAGGAAACACAGCCCTGTTGCCGGGCGGCCAGGATTTGCTTGATGGTCGCATGTTGGCCGCAACAAATCAGTCCATCGCCCCGGAACTCGAAATCGCGAATCTTCGTACACTCCAAAATGGTGACGATCTTTTGAAGGGGCAGCTTAGAACCGTGGGCCAGCACCGCGGCGACAAACACATTCAGGAATCCATGCACTTCGGTCCCCATCGCTCGATCCGCGTGACGAAGCGGTTGATGCAGGCCCGCCGTGGCTTTGTACGTCAACCCAAGCTTGCAGCATGCACTGATAAAGAACGCCAGTTGATTCGAACTCGGAATCGCGGTGGCATCCGCGCCACCCGTTCGTATTTTCGCGCCGGCCGGCCGGTAGCGGTCGCCGGCCCACTTGTCATTGAACTTCTTCAAAGCGCTCAAGGTCTTGAACACCGTTTCCGGCCCGCCGGCGCTGAAGCCGATTTCGTAGAAGGGTCGCACACCCGACGCTCCGCTCGCGAAGACCTCGGAGCTGCGCTCCACCAGTTCGTACACAGATTCACTGCCCTGCTGGATCACGGCCTCCGGCAGCTTGACTTCGAGAACATCGACCTCGGCAGATTGCCCCAGCGCCTCGACGAACGTGTCGATGGCTGCTAGATCCTGTTGCAACACTTCAAGAAAAGGAATCATGTCCTCGCCGCCACGCCCAGCGACCGCAATCGACCAGCCGCCGGGAGAGCTCCGGGACAGCGCGGAAGCGTAAACCTCCATGCCGGGCAGAATAGCTGCACCGCAAACGAAGCGCGACAGCATCCAGGCGTGCGCGCCTTTCTTGTAGGTGTCGTAGTTCGCGGTAGCCGCCTCCAGAGGCAACTTCGCCGGCGGAAACATCCCGGCATAGTCGATGATTCCACTCAGCAGCGCACGCAAACTTTCTTGCACGCGATCACTCCATCTATCACCAGCGGCGGACGATCGATCGAAGACGCACGACGTCTTCGAGAATCCGTTCGCGTTTTTCCCGCCACACCTTGAAAGCGGAGGAGGAGGGATTCGAACCCCCGGTACGGTTTCCCGCACGCCGGTTTTCAAAACCGGTCCCTTCAACCACTCGGGCACTCCTCCAAGCACGCCTCTCAAACTGGAGGCAGCGTGATCATAGCGTCATTTCAAGTCGGCTCCAAGCCGATCTCCAGGCCGAAGAAAGTGACGCCGTGCGGGTTTTTGACTACAATTCGCCGCACTATGGACGTTCCAATGTTGGATTTGAAAGCACAGTACCAATCGCTGAGGGACGAGATCCGCCGGGCCATCGACGGCGTGCTCGATTCACAGATGTGCATCCTGGGGCCTGCGGTCCGCGGCTTTGAAGAGCAGATCGACGAAATGATCCCACCAGCCAGGACGCTCGGTGTGTCCAACGGCACCGATGCGCTGCTGATCGCCCTGATGGCCCTGGAGGTCGGACCCGGCGACGAAGTCATCCTGCCGCCGTTCACGTTCTTCGCCACGGCCGCGGCGGTGCTGCGCGTCGGCGCCAAACCCGTGTTCGTGGATATCGAGGAACAGACGTTCAACATCGACCCCGATCTCATCGAGCAGGCCGTCACACCCGCCACGAAAGCGATCATGCCGGTGCATCTCTTCGGGCAATGCGCCGCCATGACGCCGATCAATGCAGTCGCCCGCGCCCACAGCTTGCACGTCGTCGAGGACGCCGCCCAGGCTTTGGGCGCCAAACAGAACGGCACTGCCGCCTGGGCATTGGGCGACATTGCTTGTGTGTCGTTCTACCCGACCAAGAACCTCGGTGCTGCCGGCGAAGCAGGGCTGGTGGCCACGGCGAATCCCGACTTGCTCGAGCGCTGCCGGATCCTGCGCAACCAGGGAATGGAGCCGCGTTATGAACATCACTATGTCGGCGGCAACTTCCGCATGGATGCGATTCAGGGGGCTGTCCTGGGCGTCAAGGGCAGGCATCTCGCCGAATGGAATGCGAAACGGGCGGAACATGCCTCTCTTTATGACCGCCTGCTCGGCGGCGCGGATGTCACCACGCCCTCCACGCGCGATGGGAACACGCACGTCTACCACCAATACACGATCAGATCCGCACGCCGCGACGAGTTGAAATCGTTCCTGGCCGACCGGGGCGTGGGCTCGGACATTCATTACCCCATCCCTCTGCACTTGCAGCCGTGCCTGCGCGACCACGGCAATGGCGCGGGCGATTTCCCCGTTGCGGAGCGCGCCGCTGCCGAGGTGCTCTCGCTGCCGATTTACCCGGAGTTGACTCCTGAGAAGATCGAATACGTGGCCGATTGCATCTGCCGGTTCAGCGGCGACGCTTGAAACGCCGGATCGTCCGCAGGCCCACAATGCCCGCGAGCATCATGCCGAGGGACATCGCGCCGCAGCTTCCCGCACCGGCCCCACACAAACCGTCGGCGTCGCCGATCACGTTATCGACCGCGAATTCGTTCTGCAGCACGAGTTCCGCGGTCCCACGTTCGCTAAGCCATTCCGTCTTGCTGACCGATAGCTGATCCAGCACCGGTGCAGTGAAGGTCTCGGTCGGCGGCAGGCCTTCTCCTTTGAGTACGACCTCGCCGTCGCGATCGGTGCCCTCGCCCAACGTCAACGACCAGCTTGTCCCGGCAAGAGCGCTGCATTCGATCTTCAGAGTGGCGTTGCGTTCCAGCGCCTGATCATCAAGATCCGGATTGAATGAGAACACTGGGTCGAGCGTCATTTCGTCGGCTGACAACGTCGTGAAGAAGCGTGTCATGTACGGATCGCCGGCAAACACGGTCAATGTTTCGGCGAGCGGCTCGATGATGTCCGACTGGATCATTGTTTCGATGTCGGCCCGGGCTGCGGCGAGTTCCGCATCGCTGAAAACCTCCGCCAGGAGGGCGCCGGACTGATAAGTGAACTCGCTGGCGCCCTCGGGAAGCGGTAGCTCCCGACGCAGCATTTCGAGAATCTGGTCGCTCGGGAATACGAAACCGAAAGCCAGCTCGTCATAGAACGACGGGTTCGTGGCAATCGCTTGCAGTCTTTCGAGTTCGGTGCTGTAAGCCTCGTCGCTCGGCAGTTGATCCAGCAGATCCGGAAGACGGCCCGCGAAATCGGTTGCGAAACCCTGGCCCCCCGCTTCATTCATGGCCGTCGTAATGAGATTCTGATAGCTCGCGTAGGCCGTCGTCGTGCCGAAGTACCAATTGACGAGCGTGTAGTTGACCGTAACGTGGAGATAATTCAGCGGAACTGCGCGGGCTTCGCCGAGCAGCCACACCAGCACGCCCATATCATCCTCCGCCGCTACCGCCGTCAGGCGGATCGGAATCATGGGCTTGTCCGACTGATACTTCATGATCAGCGGCCGGATGTCGCCGACGCCCTGATCCTGCCGCAGCTTGAGCGCCACGAAGTTCATGCCCTCTTCAACATAGGGCTCGATCAATTCCTGGCCGCGGTCGGACAAATCATAGTCGTTGTCTTCCAGCCACTGGGCCATCGCTGCGGGATCCTCGCTGCTCACCACCTGCACGTCGAACGGCCCGACCACAGACTCCGAGACGACGGTGACCCCATCCGCGGCATCCTCACTATCCGGCTGCCCGAGTCCTCCCAGGAACCCCAATCCCTGAAACAAGTCGAAGCTGGAGCAGGCAGCACCCTCAATTTTGAGATTGAACTGCGGCCGGGTGGCCGGTTCGAGCGACTGGAACAGCACATCGCTGCCCGTGGACAACTCCGGCACGCCCGGCACGGGCACGACCCACGAGAAATCCTCGGCATCGCCGACGTACTGGATCAACACCACGGCCGTCACTTGATCTCCGTTCTGGCGGAAGATGATTTGCTCGGCAGCCTGATTGATCGGCACCGCCTGGCAAAAGAACCCGCCACAGGCTCGAGCTTCGTCCACCATATTGGGCAGGCGAACGAGGACCGAGGCAAGAGCGGCCAAGACGACCGCAACAGTTCCAACGAATAGGGTTCGCAAAACACGCATGGCAAATACCTCCAACCTGGATTACAAGACCCGCAGCCGGACAGCTCTGCCCATTGTGGTCCATCCCCGTAGCCAGTCAATCAGGCTTCTTGAAAACCGACCGTCCGTGGCAACCGCCGCAGGCAGGTCGGGGCCGCTCGTACGCTGCGTCCCAGGCGGCGCGAAATCAAATCGCCTGATCGCCCGGCTCAGGAATCGCCGAGAATCCACTCACTTGCGCATAAAAAACGAGGTCAATCCAAAAGGACTGACCCCGCACACTAAGTAAGACTGTAGCGCGATCGCAATACAGCGCTTGACGCCATGCCCTTGGCATAGCGGCATCAGACTCGGTGGACCTGAATACCGAACTAGTCGGCGAACAGGTCGAAGATGCCGTCATTGTCTGTCAGGAACTCAAGCGCCGTGAAAGAAACGGCGTTCTCGAGCAGGCCCGACCACAGGCCATTGATGCCGCAGCCGCCAAACTGTAGTACCACAGCACCCAGAGCAAAATAACGGAACTTATTCCAGAACTTGAGCATGTTAATGCCTCCTCAAAAAACGGACTGTCATTTCCAAACTTCAAAGCTCGCACCGGACGAGCAAGAATTCAGAGCCACCTTAGGCTCATCAACATTTCCTTAGGAATCCGCGAACAGATCCACAATTCCGTCGTTGTCCAACAGAAACTCAAAGCTGGCGTGCTTGACGCCATCGATCAGAAAATCCCGGGCCACGCCGCTACCCAGGCAACCAAAGAACTGGAACACCATAGAGAGACACAGCAAAACGCCGCATTTTCTCACCAGCCTCTTCATCACAGATGCCTCATATTCCCTGAACCCACCACGACCACCGTTGCGGCCGCCGCCTGGTCGGAAAATCATATCTTTTGAAGTAACCAAAGGTGCCGGAACTGACCACGCCAATCATCGGTCCGGCTCGTCACGCTCATTGAACCTGCCTGCGGCAATCCAGACGCGGCGAACTGAGTTCTACCGTTGCG